>NZ_DAMBJX010000001.1:0-77175 GCF_032067225.1 Brevundimonas vesicularis
GGGCGTCGACGAGGTCGTGCTGGGCATGGCTCACCGCGGCCGCCTGAACGTGCTCGCCGCCGTGATGGGCAAGCCCTACAAGGTCATCTTCCACGAGTTCCAGGGCGGCTCGGCCGTGCCGAGCGACATCGAGGGCTCGGGCGATGTCAAATATCACATGGGCGCCTCGTCGAACCGCGAGTTCGACGGCAACCACGTCCACCTGTCGCTGACCGCCAACCCGTCCCACCTTGAAATCGTCAACCCGGTCGTGCTGGGCAAGGCGCGCGCCAAACAGGCGTTCGACATTCGCGAGGCCAACGAGGGCGTGCCCGAGGGCCAGTGGGCGCTGGACCGCTCGAAGGTCGTGCCGCTGCTGATCCATGGCGACGCCGCCTTCGCCGGCCAGGGCGTGGTCGCGGAATGCTTCGCCTTGATGGGACTAAAGGGCTACCGCACCGGCGGCACGCTGCACTTCGTCATCAACAACCAGATCGGCTTCACCACCAGCCCGCGCAACTCGCGCTCGTCGCCCTATCCGTCGGACGTCGCGCTGATGGTCCAGGCGCCGATCTTCCACGTGAACGGCGACGACCCCGAGGCGGTCGTCTTCGCGTCCAAGGTCGCCACCGAATACCGCCAGAAGTTCCACAAGGACGTGGTGGTGGACATGTTCTGCTACCGCCGCTTCGGCCACAACGAAGGCGACGATCCCACCTTCACCCAGCCGCTGATGTATTCAAAGATCCGCGCCCAGCCCTCGACCCGCGAACTGTATTCGCAGCGTCTGGTGGCCGAAGGCGTGATCAGCCAGGCCGAGGTGGACGCCGAGGTCGAGCGGTTCGAGAAATTCCTCGACGAGCAGTTCGAGGCCGGCAAGACCTGGTCCGCCGAAAAGGCCGACTGGCTGGACGGCCAGTGGCAGGGCTTCCAGTCACCCAAGGACGAGCTGCGCGGCGACACCGCCGTGCCGCTGGCCAAGCTGACCGACCTGGGCCACCGCCTGACCACGATCCCCAACAGCGTCGACATGCACAAGACGCTGAAGCGCGTCATCGACGGTCGCCGCGAAGCCATCACCTCGGGTCAGGGCCTGGACTGGGCCACGGCCGAGAGCCTGGCTTTCGCCTCGCTGGTTGATGAAGGTTTTCCGATCCGTCTGTCGGGTCAGGATTCGGTGCGCGGCACCTTCTCGCAGCGTCACTCGGGCATCATCGATCAGACGACCGAAGAGCGCTACATCCCGCTGAACAACCTGCGCGAAGGCCAGGCCAATTTCGAAGTCATCGACTCCGCCCTGTCCGAAGAAGCGGTGCTGGGCTTCGAGTACGGCTATTCGCTGGCCGACCCCAATACGCTGGTCATGTGGGAAGCCCAGTTCGGCGACTTTGTGAACGGCGCCCAGGTGGTGATCGACCAGTTCATCTCTTCGGGCGAACGCAAGTGGCTGCGCATGAGCGGCCTGACCATGCTGCTGCCTCACGGCTATGAAGGCCAGGGACCGGAACACTCCTCGGCCCGTCTGGAGCGCTTCCTGCAACAGTGCGCCGAAGACAATATGCAGGTCGCCAACTGCACCACCCCGGCCAACTACTTCCACATCCTGCGTCGCCAGATGCACCGGCCGTTCCGCAAGCCGCTGATCCTGATGACGCCCAAGTCGCTGCTGCGTCACAAGAAGGCGGTCTCGTCCATGGCGGACCTGGCGGAGGGCTCGGCCTTCCACCGCGTCCTGCACGACGACGCCCAGACGCGGCCCGAGATCGCTGGCATCACGATCAAGGCGGACAAGGACATCCGCCGCGTCATCCTGTGCTCGGGCAAGGTCTATTACGACCTGCTGGACGCGCGTGAGAAGAAGGCCAAGGACGGCCAGGCGGTGGACGACGTCTACATCCTGCGTCTGGAGCAGTTCTATCCGTGGCCGATCCAGTCGCTGCGCAAGGAACTGGCCCGCTTCCCCAACGCCGAACTGGTCTGGTGCCAGGAAGAGCCGAAGAACATGGGCGGCTGGACCTTCGTGGATCCGTGGCTGGAGCTGACGCTGGACAAGCTGGACGTGAAGGCCAAGCGCGCCCGCTACGTCGGCCGTCCCGGCTCGGCCTCGACCGCCGCCGGTCTGATGAGCCGGCATCTGAAGGAACTCGAAGCCTTCACGACCGAAGCCTTCGCCTGATACACGTATAAAAGACCGACTAGAGACGAGCTGGACCTGACATGGCCGACATCCTGACCCCCGCCCTCGGTGAATCCGTCACCGAAGCCACCATCGCAAAGTGGACCAAGAAGGTCGGTGATCCGGTTAAGAAGGACGAACTGCTGGTCGAGCTGGAGACCGACAAGGTCTCGCTGGAAGTCGTCTCGCCCGCCGACGGCGTGCTGGGCGACATCAAGGCGGCCGAGGGCGACAACGTCGTTCCCGGCACGGTCCTGGGTTCGGTGACGGAAGGCGCGTCCGCCGCCGCCGCTCCGGCCGCTGCGCCGGCAAAAGCCGCCAAGGCTGACGCCAAGGTCGCGCCGGCCGCCGCTGCTCCGGCCGCGGCCGCCGCGATCGACATCACCGTGCCGGTCATGGGCGAGAGCGTCGCCGAGGGCTCGATGGGCAAGTGGGTCAAGAAGAACGGCGACACGGTCAAGAAGGACGAACTGCTGGTCGAGATCGAGACCGACAAGGTCGCGGTCGAGGTGTCGGCCCCGGCTGACGGCGTTCTGACCATCGCCGCCGACGAAGGCGCGACCGTCACTCCGGGCCAGAAGATCGGCTCAATCTCAGGGTCGGGCTCGGGTTCGGGCGCCGCCGCATCGGCTCCCGCCGCCGCTCCGGCCCCTGCCGCCGCGCCCGCCAACACCGGCTCGGCCCAGATTTCGGGCGCCAAGAACGAAACCCTGTCGCCCGCCGTTCAGCGCGTGGTCGGCGAGAACAATCTGGATCCCAAGGCCATCAACGCCACGGGACCGAAGGGCAACATCACCAAGGCCGACGCCATCGCCGCCATCGGCCAGGCCTCGGCTCCGGCCCCTGCCGCCGCGCCCGCCGCCCCGCGCGCCGACCAGCCGCGCGAAGAGCGGGTGAAGATGACGCGCCTGCGTCAGACCATCGCCCGTCGCCTGAAGGAATCGCAGAACACCGCCGCCCAGCTGACCACCTTCAACGAGGTGGACATGACCAACGTCATGGCCCTGCGCGCCCAGTACAAGGACGTGTTCGAAAAGCGACACGGCGTGAAGCTGGGCTTCATGTCCTTCTTCACCAAGGCCGTCGTCGCGGCCCTGCATGAGATCCCGGCCGTTAACGCCGAGATCGACGGCACCGACATCATCTACAAGAACCACTACGACATCGGCGTCGCCGTCGGCACCGACAAGGGTCTGGTGGTGCCTGTGCTCCGCGATGCCGACACCCTGTCGCTCGCCGGCATCGAAAAGGGCATCGGCGCCCTGGGCAAGGCCGCGCGTGACGGCTCGCTGACCATGGATCAGATGCAGGGCGGCACCTTCACCATCACCAACGGCGGCACCTATGGCTCGCTGATGTCGACGCCGATCCTGAACGCGCCGCAGTCGGGCATCCTGGGCATGCACAACATCGTCCAGCGCCCGATGGCCATCAACGGCGAGGTCAAGATCCGCCCGATGATGTATCTGGCCCTCAGCTACGATCACCGCATCGTGGACGGCAAGGAAGCGGTGACCTTCCTGGTCCGGGTCAAGGAACTGCTGGAAGATCCGGCGCGGGCCCTGCTGGACCTCTGATTTCCTGAAAGGCGGCGATGATCTCGCCGCCTTTTTCTTTGCTGCGAGGCGCGACCATGCTGACCCTCTACGCCGCGACCGGATCCTGCAGCCGGGCCAGCCATATCGCGCTGGAAGAGTCCGGGCTTGCCTATGAGGTTCATCCGGTCGACTTCGCCAAGGCCGAGCAACGCGAGCCGGCGTATCTGGCGATCAATCCCAAGGGGCGCGTTCCTGCGCTCGCGACCGATCAGGGCGTCCTGACCGAGAGCCCGGCCATTCTGGCGCACATCGCCGCCCTTTCGCCGCCCGGCCTGTTGGCGCCGACCGATCCCTTCGCCTTTGCGCGGATGCAGTCGTTCAACCTCTATCTGGCCACCACCGTCCACGTCGCCCACGCCCACGGTCGCCGCGCCGCGCGCTGGAGCGACGATGCCGCCGCTCAGGCGTCGATGGCGGCCAAGGTCACGCAGAACATGCGCGAAGGATTCACGCTGATCGAGGCGGACCTGACCGGCGAATGGGCGATGGGCGACGCCTATACGGTCGCCGACCCCTATCTGTTCACCTTCGCCGGCTGGCTGGAAAGCGACGGCGTGGACATCGCCGAGTTTCCTCGCGTTCAGGGGCATTTCGAGCGCATGAAGGCGCGTCCGGCGGTCCAGAACGCCTTGGCCGCCAAAGCTTAGCGGGCGCGCTCGCAGACCAACGGTTGTGTCTAATTTGCGCCGGTCGTTAACGATCCGAATCGGCGTCGCATTTTCCCTGATTACAACCACAGAAAATGGCGCCTTATTTCGGACATGGAGTGGGCGGCGCGCGCGATAGGGATGTTTTACGTCTTGGGCGGACTGATGCTTTTGTATCAGGCCTGGCTCAACTGGCGTCTGCAACGGGCCTTGTCCGGCGTCATCGCCGTTCCCGCAGACGATCAGATCGCAGACGGCGTGATCGCCCTGGGCGGCGTGGTGGTCCTGATGTCGGGCGTCGCGCTGGCGGCACTCAGCGCCTGGGCCGTGGTCGCCTTCCTCGCCGGTTGGGCGATCCAGGCCGCCTATCTACTGTGGGTCAACCGCGCCGATCTCGACAGCCCGCTGGCCAGCGGCCGGCTGAAGTCGGTGCATGCCTTCGCCGCCTATACCGCCGTCACCGGCGTGGTGCTGTGGCTGCCACTGACCGGCGTCCTGGGCTGATCAACCGAACTCGGCTTCCAGGTCGGCCAGACGCGCCGCCTGGTCCTCGGCGATCAGGGCGTTCAGCAGCGGATCGATGTCGCCTTCCATAATCTGGGGCAGGCTGTGCAGGGTCAGGTTGATGCGGTGATCGCTGACCCGCCCTTGCGGATAGTTGTAGGTGCGGATCCGCTCCGACCGGTCGCCCGACCCGACCTGGGACTTGCGGCTGTCCGAGCGGGCCAGGTCCTTGGCCTGACGCTGCATGTCGTACAGGCGCACGCGCAGGTTCTTCATCGCCTTGTCGCGATTGACGTGCTGGGACTTCTCCGACGACGTCACCATGATGCCGGTAGGCAGGTGGGTGATGCGCACGGCGGAATCGGTCGTGTTGACGTGCTGGCCGCCCGAGCCCGACGCGCGGAAGGTGTCGATGCGGATGTCCTTGTCGTGGATTTCGATCTCCACGTCCTCGACCTCGGGCAGGACCGCCACCGTCGCCGCGGAGGTGTGGATGCGCCCCTGCGACTCGGTCGTCGGCACGCGCTGGACCCGGTGAACGCCGCTCTCGAACTTCAGCCGGCCGAACACGCCTTCGCCCGTCACCGTGGCGATGATTTCCTTATAACCGCCGGCGTCGCCTTCGGTCGCCGAATCCAGCTCGATCCGCCAGCCACGCGTGGAGGCGTACCGCGAGTACATACGGAACAGGTCGCCCGCGAACAGGGCCGCCTCGTCCCCTCCGGTGCCGGCGCGCACTTCCAGCACGGCCGAGGCGTTCTCGTCGGCGTCGCGCGGGGCCAGTAGCAGGGCGACCTCGCGTTCCAGATCGGGCAGCCTGTCCGTCAGCGCCCGCAGCTCTTCTTCGGCCATCGCCGCCATTTCCGGATCGGCCGTCATGGTTTCCAGGTCCGCCATTTCGGCGCGCGCGCGCGCCAAGCCCTGGACCGCATCGACGACGGGCTTCAGCTCGGCGTGCTCCTTGGACAGCCGCACGATCTCGGCGCCGTCGGTCGCCGAACCCATGCGCGCCTCCACCTCATGGAAACGGTCGAGCACCTGATCGAGACGGGCCTGGGGCAGTCGCAAGAGGGAAATGTCCTGAGAAAAAGCGGAGCGCCGTCCTTACCCGCCGGGGGGGCTCGTGTCGATTGCAGGCGTATCGAGGCGTGGGCCGGCGCCGGCGCCGCGCTTGTGATCGGCGATCACAGCCGGGTCACGATGGCGTCAGTCGCGGTGACGCAATCGGCTCAAAGCCATTAGTTGAGATCGAACAACCGTAAGGAGGACGCCATGTTCGATCGCCCGCTCCCGTCGCAGCCGGACGCCGCCGAGATCGCCGAAAGCGTCGATCGCCTGTGCCGCCTGTACGACAGCCGTCTGACCGAGCACGGCGGCGACCTGTCGCCCGAGGACGCGCGCGAACTGAAGGCCATGGCCGCCATCTATGATCTGGACACCGACCGCCCCTCGACCGAGGTCTGGCGCGACCTTCGCGCCGTCGTCACCCGCCAGACGCCGCTTGACGCCACGGCGCCGGCCGAAGTCGAGGCCCTGACCCTGCTGGTGGTCGAGGACGATCCCGACGCCGCCGCTTCTCTAACCGAACTGCTGACCGAGGCGGGCCACAATGTCGTCGGCCCGTTCCACAGCGCCGCTGCCGCCGAGGCCGCCGCTGCGCTGCACAGCATCGATGCGGCCCTGCTGGACATCAATCTGTCGGGCGAGATGACCGGGGTGGAACTGGCCCGCGTCCTGACCGACCGCTGGGCCGTGCGGGTTATCTTCATTTCCGGCGATGTCGCCGCCGCGGCGAAGAATGCGGACATGGCCGAGGCCCTGGTGTTGAAACCCTATAATAGCGCGCAGATTCTGGAGGCGGTGGCGCGCCTCGCCTGAGGGTCGGGCCAGCCACCGCGGCTTGCGTCTAAGGCGCAGGCGGGCGATCACGGATCATGCTGTCGAACCGGTCCCGCTACGCCCTGCGCGCCATGGTGCATCTGGCCGGTCTGCCGGACGGCGGTCCCGCGACCATCGCCGAGATCGCCGAGGCGGCGGCGGCTCCGCGAAAGTTCCTGGAGGCCATTCTGCTGGATCTGCGCCGTCAGGGTCTGCTGGCCTCGAAGCGGGGCAGGGCGGGCGGCTATGCGCTGGGCGCGCCCGCCGACGCCATCAGCTTCGCCGACGTGATCCGCGCGCTTGAAGGCCCGCTGGCCCTCGCGCCCTGCGCCTCGCGCACCGCACATGGCCCCTGCGAAACCTGCCCGGATGTCGAGACCTGTCCGTTGCAGCCCGTGCTTCAGGACGGGCGTGACGCGATCGCCGCCGTCTTCGAGGCGCGAACCCTTCTGCAAGCCGCCGTCACTTCTTCTCCTATTGACCGACTAGGGAAATAGCCCGCACCGTTCGCCCCCTATTCCAGAGGCCGCCATGCAAGATTTCCTGCTCTTCCTCGCCGTCGGTTTTCTGGCCCAGATCGTGGATGGGGCGCTGGGCATGGCCTATGGCGTGATCTCCTCCACCGTCCTGCTGTCGTTCGGCGTGCCGCCCGCGACGGCGTCCGCCAGTGTCCACGCCGCCGAGGTCTTCACCACGGCGGCGTCGGCCGGGTCCCATACGGTCAACAAGAACGTGAACTGGAAGCTGTTCGTGCCGCTGGCCCTGGGCGGCGTCGTCGGCGGCGGTTTCGGCGCCTTCGTCCTGACCAGCATCGACGGGGATCTGCTAAAGCCCTTCATCACCACCTATCTGGCCATCATGGGCGTGGTGATCATCTGGCGCGCCACCCGTCAGACGCGCGAGCGAATCTTCCCGCGCAAGTTCGCCGGCCCTCTGGGTCTGGTCGGCGGCTTCTTCGACGCCATCGGCGGCGGCGGCTGGGGACCCACGGTCACCACCACCCTGGTGGGGACGGGTCAAGATCCGCGCGTGTCGATCGGCACCACCAATACGGCGGAGTTCTTCGTCACCTCCGCCATTTCCGCGACCTTCCTGGTCGCCCTGCTGACCGGACATTGGCAGGACGCCGAGGGCTTCTCCACCCACGCCATGGCAGTGCTGGGCCTGATTATCGGCGGCCTGATCGCCGCCCCCTTCGCCGGCGTCATCGCCCGCATCGCCCCGCGTCGCGCCCTGACCTACGGCGTCGGCGCCGTGGTGCTCCTGTCCGCCGGCTATCAGGCCCTGCGTCTGTTCAAGGTGATCTGAAGAGAAAAACGGCGGCGGGCTCGCACCCTCCGCGATCCAATTTCGACTTGGATTTCAGAGTATCGCCGGCATCGCCTCTCTGCATAAGCGGCTTCCGCCGCCTACTCCGCCGCCTGAAGCTCCGCCGCGCGTACGGCGTCCAGTTCGGCGGCCTTCTGTTCGACCAGGTCGACGATGTGGTCGATCATGCCGTCGTTGGCCTGTTTGTGGGCGATCTTGCCGTTCAGATAGATCATGCCCGCGCCCTTGCCTCCGCCGGTGAAGCCGATGTCGGTATAGAGAGCCTCGCCCGGTCCGTTTACGACGCAGCCGATCACCGACAGGCTCATCGGCGTCGAGATATGGGCCAGCTTCTCTTCCAGCACCGCCACCGTCTCGATGACGTTGAAGCCCTGACGCGCGCAGGACGGGCAGGCGATGATGTTGACCCCCCGGTGGCGCAGACCCAGCGACTTCAGGATGTCGAAGCCGACCTTGATCTCCTCGACCGGATCGGCGGCCAGCGAGACGCGGATCGTGTCGCCGATCCCGGCCCACAGCATCGACCCCAGGCCGATGGCGGACTTGATGGTGCCGGTGCGCAGCGGCCCGGCCTCGGTCACGCCCAGGTGAAGCGGGCAGTCGATCGCCTCGGCCAGTTGCTGATAGGCGGCGACGGTCAGGAAGGGGTCGGACGCCTTCACCGAAATCTTGAACTCGTGGAAGTCGTGGTCCTGCAGGATGCGCGCGTGGTTCAGGGCGCTTTCGACCATGGCGTCGGGGCAAGGCTCGCCGTATTTTTCCAGCAGCTCCTTTTCCAGCGAACCGGCGTTGACGCCGATCCGCATCGAACAGCCATTGTCCTTGGCCGCCTGGATGACGTCGCGGACGCGGTCGGCCGAACCGATGTTGCCCGGATTGATGCGCAGGCAGGCGGCGCCCGCCTCGGCCGCCTCGATGCCGCGCTTGTAGTGGAAGTGGATGTCGGCGACCAAGGGGACCTTGGCTTCGCGCACGATGGTCTTGAAGGCGGCGGTCGATTCCACGTCGGGGCAGGAGACGCGCACGATGTCGGCGCCGGCCTCTTCCAGCTGACGGATCTGGTCGATGGTCGCCGCCGCGTCCGTCGTCGGCGTATTGGTCATCGACTGGACGCTGATCGGGGCGTCGCCGCCCACTAGGACGGAGCCGACGCGGATCTGGCGGCTCTTGCGACGCTCGATGTGGCGCCAGGGTCGGACGTGGGTGTGGTCGCTCATGGGAGCATCATATAGGCCGATGATGACGGCGGGACCACGGCCGACGTATCAGTTCGGCGCAGGGGCGGGTGAAGAGGACGCGGGCGCGTGGGAGGGCGTCGCCCCTGGCGTCGTGGCCGCCTGGGTCCGGGCCTGGGCGGCCTGAGCCTGGGCCTGGGCGCGCGCCTGGCTGGCGGCCAGCGCCTTGGCCGCTTGGTCCGCGCGGCTGTTCAACTGGGCCAATGGCGTCAGCACGCCGGCCAGCGGTCCGCCGTATTCGCCGTTCAGGAAGACGTCGAAGGCGGCCGGGTCGGACACGTCCACCGTCGCCGCCACGCCGATGGGCGCGCGCCAGGCCTCGCCCGGCGCCATCTGACGCGCGAACAGGGCCTGACCGTCGCCCAGCCGAACGACCAGGGCGCCGGCCGTCTTGGCCTGGATCACCACCATCGAGGCGTTGGCCGAGGCGCCATAGACGGCCCCGCGGGGGTTGAACGCCTTCTGCACCGGCTCGGGATTGGCGGCGGCGGCGATCACGGCCGGATCGGTCGGATCGACACCGGTGAGTTCGGCTTCCAATCCCGGGGTGATGTAGAGGGCCGGCGTCGTCTGGTCGGGCGGGGCGGACATGGGCGCGCTGAGCGCGACCTGTGGATCCGGATCGGCCGCCCCGGTCCATGTCTTTGGCACGGCGGCGATATCGGACGGATGGGCGGTCTGATGCAGGCTGGCGCGCTGGAACACGTTCCAGCCGATAACAGCGACCACCACGGCGGCGATGCCGGCGACGATGCGCGGCGAATGGCGTTTCACGTCCTCGAAGGCGATGCCGATGGGTGCCTTCAGCGGTACGGAGGTGTCCGGGCTCTCGCGCTTGAACCGCTCGACGGCGGTCTGTTCGTCCAGCGCCAGGGCCGAGGCATAGGCCCGCACATAGCCCAGGGCGAAGACCCGCGAGGGCAGGGACGACCAGTCGTTCTGCTCCAGGGCGGTCAGGAACCGGCGATGCACCTTGGTCTCGGCCGCCAGTTCGGCCGCCGACTTGCCCGACCGCTCGCGGGCGGCGCGAAAACCGTCGCCCAGGGTCGCGGCGTCGACGAAGGCGGCCGTCGGATCGGGCCGGTCCGCAATGCTTTCGATCGCCTCGGGGGCGACCCCCGCATTCAGCGTCATGACGCCTGACCCCATGTCCGGGAAACACAGCGCCGACGCGCCGTTCACAGGGCCCGAGATAGACGATTGCGCGCCGACCAGCAACGCCGCCCGTGCGTCCAGACGGCTGCGATCAGACCGCGACGTTCAGCTTGCGCGCCAGGGATTCGATCTCGTTACGAACCGAGCCGGTGGACAGGTTCAGCAGATTGGCCATGCCGCGCCGCGCCGCATTCAGGTCCGCCGACAGGATCATCCGCTTGACCGGCCCGACACCGCCCGCCGGCGCCGACAGTCGGGTGAAGCCCAGCACGATCAGGGCAAAGGCCTCCAGCGGCCGCCCCGCCAGTTCGCCGCAGATCGAGACCGGCGTGCCGGTGTCGGCGCAGGCCTTCTGGATGGTCTGGAGCGCACGCAGGGTCGGCGGCGACAGCGGGTCGTAGCGATCCGACACCAGTGGATTGGTCCGGTCGGCCGCGTACATGTACTGGAACAGGTCGTTGGTGCCGATGGAGACGAAATCCGTCAGCGGCAGCAGGGCGTCCAGATGCCACAGCAACGACGGGCATTCGACCATCGCCCCGACGCGCAGCAGGGCGGGCAAAGCGCGCCCGCGACGCCGCGCCCAAGCGCATTCGATATCGACCAGCTCGCGCGCGGCCCGGAACTCGTCCACCGTGGCGATCATCGGGAACATGACGCGCAGTTCGCGCCCGGCCCCCGCCGCCAGCAGCGCCCGAAGCTGCATTCGCAAAAGCGACGGTCGGTCCAGACCCAGGCGGATGGCGCGGCGGCCCAGCGCGGGGTTCTCTTCGCGCTCGGCTTCCAGATACGGCAGGACCTTGTCACCGCCGATGTCCAGGGTGCGGAAGGTCACGGGTTTGTCGCCCGCCGCGTCCAGCACCAGCTTGTAGAGCGCCGTCTGGGCGTCCAGCCGCGGCAGTTCGTCCGAGACCATGAACTGGAATTCGGTGCGGAACAGGCCGATGCCCTCGGCGCCCGTCTCGATCATGTTTTCCAGATCGACCGCCAGCCCGGCGTTGGTCAGGACCGTGATCCGCTGCCCGTCCAGGGTCACGGCCGGCACGTCGCGCAGCTGGGCGAACTCGGCCTGGCGCTGTTCGCGCACGGCCATGCGCGACTGCACGGCCTCCAGCATGTCGGGGCGGGGACGCAGATAGGTCTCGCCGGTCTCGCCGTCGGCGATGACCATGTCGCCTTCCGACAGCCGGTCGCGCAGGCCCATCAGACGGCCGACGCACGGGATCTGCAGCGCGCGGGCGACGATGGCGGCGTGGCTGGCGGCCGAGCCCTCTTCCAGCAACAGCCCCTTCAGCTTGTCGCGCGGATATTCCAGGAGGTCGGCGGGGCCCAGGTTGCGCGCCACCAGGATGGCGTCGTCGGGCAGTTCGCGCTCGCCCGGCTTGTCGCCCGCCAGCACCCGCAGCAGCCGGTTGGCCAGGTCCTCGAAGTCGTGCAGCCGCTCGCGGATATAGGGGTCGCGCGCCTGGGCGAAGCGGGCGCGGTGTTCGTTCCTGACCCGGTCCACCGCCGCCTCGGCCGTCAGACCGTTCCTCACCGCCTCTTCCAGCGACCGGTTCCAGCCCCGGTCGTCGGCGAACATCCGATAGGTTTCCAGAACCTCGAACGACGGACCGGCCAGGCCCTGGCCCTTGTCCAGCATGACGTCCAGGCCGCTCTTCAGCGTGGCCAGCGCCAGCTTCAGCCGCGCCTCCTCCATCGCCGGGTCGTCGGATAGCAGGCGTTCGGGCGCCAGCGGCGCCTCGTGCAGAACCACATGGCCGAAAGCCAGGCCGTCGGCGAACTTCTGACCCCTCAGCCGCTCGGGCCGGTGCGGCGCCAGCTCCACGTCGCGCAACTCGTCCAGCGCCAGCAGTTCGCCCGACGACACCGTTTCGGACAAGACCATGGCGATGGTCTGGATGTCCTCGACCTCTTCCTCGTCATAGCGCCGCTCAGTGCGGTTTTGAACGACCAGAACGCCGATGGCCCGACCGCCGCGCAGCAGCGGGGCGCCTAGGAAGGCGTGATAGGGGTCTTCGCCCGTCTCGGGGCGATAGGAGAAGGACGGGTGCGACGGGGCGTCCGACAGGCTGATGGGCTGGGCCATCCGCGCCACTTCGCCGACCAGGCCCTCGCCGGGCCGCAGCCGGGTATTGTGCACGGCGTCGGGGTTCAGACCCTCGGTGGCGAACAGCTCGAGCTCGCCTGACGCGCGACGCAGATAGATGGAGCAGACCTCGGCGACCATCGACCGGGCGATGATCTTGACGACCATGTTCAGCCGGTCCTGCGCCGGCGTCGCGCCCGCGCCGGCCCCGCCCAGAGCCTCGCGGATCTGGCGCAGGAGGATCCGGGGTCCTCTGGTCATCGCGCCGCCTGCCGGCATCATGTCTCCCGCGCCCCGGCGCCTAGGCGCCTTCTGAAATCACCCTATACCGCGTCCAGCCCATATGCCGAATGCAGGGCGCGAACGGCCAGCTCGGCGTAGGCGGCGTCGATCAGCACGCTGATCTTGATCTCGGAGGTCGAGATCGCCTGGAACTTCACGCCCTTGTCGGCTAGGGCCTTGAACATGGTCTGGGCGACGCCCGCATGGCTGCGCATGCCCACGCCGACAACCGAAACCTTGGCCACGTCCTCGTCGACGCGGATTTCCTCGAAGCCGAGCTGCTCCTTGGCGGCGGTCATCAGGTCGGCCGCGCGCACGGCGTCGCGACGGCCGGTCGTGAAGGTCAGGTTGACCGTTCCGGCGGTGCGCGACTGGCTCTGCACGATCATGTCGACGTTGACGTTGGCCTCGGCCAGGCGCGTGAAGACGTCGGCGGGGGCGTCCACCCGGTCGGACAGGCCCAGCAGGGTGATGCGGGCCTCGTCACGGCTCATGGTCACACCGGACACGATACGTTTTTCCACGATCTCCTCCTCGTCGCAGATCAGGGTTCCACCCTTGTCGGGCATGACGCCATTCGCGTCGGGTTCGATAAAGCTTGAAAGGACGCGGACCGGCACCTGTTTAGCCATGGCCAACTCGACCGAGCGGGTCTGCAGCACCTTGGCGCCCAGGGACGCCATTTCCAGCATCTCTTCGTAGGACACCTTGGCCAGGCGGCGCGCGCGGTTCTCGATGCGCGGGTCGGTCGTATAGACGCCGTCCACGTCGGTATAGATGTCGCAGGGGCAGCCCAGGGCCGCCGCCACGGCGACCGCCGAGGTGTCCGAACCGCCGCGTCCCAGGGTGGTGATCTTGCCGTCCGCCGTCACGCCCTGGAAGCCGGGTACGATGGCGATCTCGCCGGCGTCGACGGCGGCGCCCAGCTTCTCGCCGGGAATGTCGATGATGCGGGCGCGGGCGTGGGCGTCGTCGGTCAGGATCGGCACCTGCCAGCCCATCCACGAGCGGGCGTTGAAGCCCATGTTGCGCAGGGTCGCGGCCAACAGGCCCGAGGTCACCTGTTCGCCCGAGGCGACCACCACGTCATATTCGTCGTCGCTGAGCGGCAGGCCTGCAGCGGCCGGTCCGGCGCCGTCCGTCCAGGCGACCAGTTCGTTGGTCTTGCCCGCCATGGCGGAGACGACGACGGCGACCTGTTTGCCCGCCGAGACTTCGGCCGCGACGATCCGCGCCGCACGCCGAATGCGTTCGAGGTCGCCCATCGAGGTGCCGCCGAACTTCATCACCAGTCGTGTCGTATCGGGCCGCGTCATCGTGGCGTTCCGCCCCCTGCTTGCGTGAAAGGGCGCGAAGGTTCATCCCTCGCGTCATGACCGCTTCTAACGGCGCCGCTCCGTCTCGCCTACCCCAACAGGGGCATGGTTTTTCGCAAAATTCGCCCGAAACGGCGTTCGGCGCATCGATCGACCCCGCCGACGTGGCGCGCTTCTCGGCCCAGGCGGCCGAATGGTGGGATGCGCACGGGCCGTTCGCGCCGCTGCACCGCTTCAATCCCGCGCGGCTGGCCTTGATCCGCGAACAGCTTTGCACGCGGCTGGTTCGCGATCCGAAGGCGCGCGCGCCCTTCGAAGGTCTGACCCTGCTGGACGTGGGGTGCGGCGGCGGACTGATCGCCGAGCCGATGCGGAGAATGGGCTTTGAGGTCACCGCCATCGACGCCTCGTCCGAGAACATCGGCACCGCCCGCGCCCACGCGGACATGGTCGGGCTGGATATCGCCTATCGCGCCGCCACGGTCGAACAGATCGAGGCGGAAGGGGCAGGGCCGTTCGACGTGGTCCTGACGATGGAGGTGATCGAACACGTCGCCGATCCCGAGGGCTTCGTGCGCGCCTGTTCGCGCCTGCTCCGGCCGGGGGGCGTGATGATGGTCGCCACCCTGAACCGCACGCTGAAGTCGCTGGCCCTGGGCAAGGTGGCGGCGGAATACATCCTGCGCTGGGTTCCCGCCGGAACCCACGACTGGCGCCAGTTCCTGAAGCCTGAGGAAATCCGCACGATGCTGGCCGCCGAGCCGGTGACGGTCGAGGGGCCCTATGGCCTGAACTACGACCCGCTACACGACCGATGGAGCCAGACCGACGATGCGGGCATCAACTACATGATGGTCGCCACGCGCGCCTGAGCCAGCTTTTCCCTCCCCGTTCCGGGGAGGGTGGTCGCGCTAGCGACCGGGCGGGGGCGGCCGGCAAGGCCGCATCTGTTCAACCTAAGACAGACTTGCGACGTGTCGCCCTGCCGCCCCCACCCGGCTTCGCCTTCGGCTCAGCCACCCTCCCCCGCAGGGGAGGGAGAGGCGCCAGTCCGCCCCTAGACCTTCGAAGCCCGGCTGCGCGTCCAGGCGTACAAGCCGAACACCGCGACGGCGAAGCCGACGATGCCCGCCAGTATGGCCGGCCAGGCCGAACCCTCGGGCAGCATGGCGAAGGGCGCGTCGTCCCTGGTCGCCACGATGACGCCGGCGGTGAAGACGCCGAACAGACTCTCGCCCACGATCAGGCCCGAGGCCAGCAGCACGCCCATCCGCCGCGCCACGTCGGCGTAGCGGGTGGACGAGACCGCCTTGTCATAGATCCAGCCGGCGACGGCGCCGATGACCAGCATGGTGGTCACCGCAGCCGGCAGATAGAAGCCGATGCCGACGGCGAGCGGCGGCAGTTTGACCTTGCCCTTGGTCGCCTTCGACACCACCGCGTCCAGCACGATGATGACCACGCCGATCGCCGCGCCCAGACCGATCAGGTCCCAGCGCAGGTCGCCGCCGATGACGCCGCGCGCCAGGGCCGAGATCAGGGTCGCCTGGGGCGCCGCCAGGGTCTTGGCGCCTTCCACGATGGCGGGCGGGCCGCCTTCGAAGCCGAAGGCCTGGTTCAGCAGGTTCAGGATGAAGGGGATCACCAAGGCGCCGGCGCCGACGCCGACGATCAGCGCCACCTGCTGGCGCCACGGCGTGGCCTCGACCAACTGGCCCGTCTTCAGGTCCTGAAGGTTGTCATTGGCGATGACGGCGACGGCGAAGACGACCGCCGTCACGATCAGGGCGAAGGCGATGATCGACGGATCGGCCGGCACGCCGGCGACGGCCATGACGCCCAGCATCAGCAGCGAGGCGATGACGATGGCCAGGATGCCGACGCCCGACACGGGGCTGTTCGACGAGCCGATCAGACCGGCCATGTAGCCGCAGATGGCCGCCACGGCGAAACCGATCAGCACCACATAGACCAGGCCGCCGATCACCAGGAGCGGCGTCGAGCCCGCCAGCGCCGGGGCGCTCTGGGCGAACCAGGCCAGAAGGCCGGCGATGCCGACCAGGCAGGCGACCGACACGCCGCCCACCAGTTTGATCGGCAAATCTTGTTCGGTGCGCTCAAGCACTTCGCCGTGGGCGCGTTTGGCGTTGGCGGCCAGCGCAGAGGTCAGGCCGCCGATCAGCGGACCGGCCAGTTTGATCAGGGTCCAGATGGCGGCGACGCCGATGACGCCCGCGCCCATGAACCGCACTTCGCGCGCCCAGACGGTGGTCGCCAGCTCTTCGGCCGGCGCCCCGGCGGGCAGGGTCGAGGCGATCGACGGAATGCCGTGCGCCGTCAGCCACGCGATGGTGTCCGGGCTGGTCAGGATCGGCACGGCGATGGCCCAGGCCAGCACCAGGCCGAACAGCTGCGCCAGACCGACCGTCAGGCCGATCAGATGCCCGGCGCCCAGCAGGGCGAACTGCATGCCGAAGCCCATGCCGGTGGCCCCGCCGCCCAGCGCGGCCGGCAGCTTGAAGAACTTGGCCGCTTCGCCCGCAAAGACCCGACCCGCGACCAGCAGGGCGTAGCCTGACGACACCACGGCGCCGGCGACCACGACCCACAGGCCCGACTTGTTCTCGCGCACCGCGCTTTCGGTCTGTTCGGCCCCGCGCGACCCGACCTTCAGCACCTCGGCGGCGGCGACGCCTTCGGGGTAGGGCAGGCCGCCGTTGACGACCAGCGCTCGGCGCAGCGGGATCGAGAAGGTCACGCCCAGCACGCCGCCCAGGATGCAGATCGCCACCGACTGCCAGAACGGAAACTCCAGCCACCAGCCGATCATCACCAAGCCCGGCAGGACGAAGATGATCGAACTCATGGCCCCGCCGACCGAGGCCACGGTCTGGACGGTCATATTCTCCCAGATGGTCGAGGTGCGGAACGCCCGCAGCACCGCCATCGAGATCACCGCCGCCGGAATGGCCGAGGCGAAGGTCAGGCCGACCAGCAGGCCCAGATAGGTGTTGGCGGCGGTGAAGATCACCGCCAGCAGGCAGCCCAGCACCAGGGCGCGGAGCGTCAGTTCTAGCCGACCCTTGGGGGCGGCGGCGGCGTCTGTCATATGCGAGGTCCCACGTTTGCGCGGACGTAAGCGCATTCTGTCGCAGGCGGCAACTGGTCGCGGTCAGATGCGGGCGCCCCCGCCGCTTGGCCCCGCGAGCCGGACGGGCTAGGACCGGGCCATGCCCGAACTTCCCGAGGTCGAAACCGTCCGACGCGGCCTGACGCCGGTGCTGGAGGGCGCGCGGCTGTCGCGGGTCCGGATCAACCGGCCCGACCTGCGATTTCCCTTCCCCGAGCGCTTTGTCGAGCGGCTGGAGGGAGCGACGGTGCTGCGGATCGACCGGCGGGCCAAATATCTGCTGATGCCGCTGTCGACCGGCGAGACCTGGATCACCCACCTGGGCATGACCGGCCGCTTCACCCTGGACGGAACCCTGCTGGGCGAGTTCGAGGAGGCCGCGCCCATCGCCGGCAAGCACGAACATTTCAGCGGCTGCGCCATCCGCGATGGGGCGGCGACCCGCATCGGATACGCCGACGCGCGCCGGTTCGGCTTCATGGGCCTGATATCCAGCGACCAGATCGAGACCCATCCCTGGTTCGCCGGTCTGGGGCCCGAGCCTCTGGGCAACGGCTTTTCCGGCGCCCATCTGGTCGAGGCCTTCGCCGGCAAGAAGCAGAACATCAAGGTCAGTCTGCTGGACCAGCGGATCGTCGCCGGCCTGGGCAACATCTATGTGTGCGAGGCCCTGTACCGCGCCCGCATCTCGCCCCTGGTCGCGGCCGGATCGGTGTCGAAGGCGCGGCTGGAGCGTCTGGCGACCGAGGTCCGCAACGTCCTGAACGACGCCATCGCGGCGGGCGGCTCGACCCTGCGCGACTTCGCCAACGCTGAGGGCGGCCAGGGCTATTTCCAGCACCGCTTCGACGTCTACGGCCGCGAGGGCGAGCCTTGCCGTGGTGATAAATGCACCAGCGTGGTCGCCCGCATCGTCCAGGGCGGCCGTTCCACCTTCTACTGCCCCTCCTGCCAGAAGCGATAAGCCTTCGAGGTCCGACCCATGCGCAAAATCCACCTGTGGATCAGTCTGATCGTCGGCGTCCTGGTCTGGGGCGCCTATTTCGTCCACTTCGTCCAAAGCTTGCGCACCGGCGATCTGGGCGACCTGATCTGGTGGTTCGTCGCCGCCCTGGTCGTCGCCGCCGTCGCCGAGGCCGCCGCCACCGGCCTGATCGCTGGTTTGTTGCGCCGCCGCGCCCGCGTGCTGGACGAGGGGCCGACGCTTCAGGCGGCGCTGAAGGCGGGTCATGTCGCCCTGATGCTGCTGGTCGGCCTGGTCCTGATCTCGGCGCTGATGCTTGCCCTGTCGTCCGTCTTCGGCTGGACGCTGGACCTGTCGGGCGCGCGGGGCCAGGTGATCGCCGCCAATCTGCTGCTGGGCATGGTGGTCGTGGTCGAACTGTTCCGCGCCGCCCTGACCCTGGCCCTGATGCCCCGACGGTAGCGCCTGCGCTAGCGGGGCCCGCCTCGCGCCTGTATGACCGCCGTCAAAGGAGACCGACCATGGCCGACGCCTATTCCAACCTGCTGATCGAACGCCACGCCGACGGCTATGCGGTGGTGACCCTGAACCGGCCCGAGGCGCTGAACGCCCTGAACGCGGCCCTGTTCAAGGATCTGGCCGACTTCCTCGACAGCGTCGAACAGGACGACAGCGTGCGCTGCCTGATCCTGACCGGCTCGGGCGAAAAGGCCTTCGCCGCCGGCGCCGACATCAAGGAGATGGCGGACCAGACCTATGCCCAGATGTACACGGGCAACTATTTCGCCCTCGGCCACGACCGCATCACCCGGTTCAGAAAGCCGATCATCGCCGCGGTCAACGGCTTCGCCCTGGGCGGCGGCTGCGAACTGGCCATGCTGTGCGACTTCATCGTCGCCTCTGACAAGGCGAAGTTCGGCCAGCCCGAGATCAACCTGGGCGTCGCGCCGGGCATCGGCGGTTCCCAGCGCCTGACCCGTCTGGTGGGCAAGTCCAAGGCCATGGACATGGTCCTGACCGCCCGGATGATGGATGCGGCGGAAGCGGAACGCGCTGGTCTGGCCTCGCGCGTCTTCCCGCACGAAACCTTGCTGGACGAAACGCGCAAGATCGCCGCCAAGATCGCCTCGCAAAGCCCCCTGGCGATCATGGCCAACAAGGAGATGGTCAACGCCGCGCTGGAGACAACCCTGACCCAAGGCGTCCAGTTCGAACGCCGCCTGTTCCACTCCCTGTTCGCCTTCGAGGACCAGAAGGAGGGCATGTCCGCCTTCGTCGAAAAGCGCAAACCCGAGTTCAAGGGGCGATAGGTCGCAGGCGCGGGTCAACCGATCGCCGTGATCGGGCGTTAGGGGCGAATGATGATCCGCCTCCTCGCCTCGCTCCTTGCGACCCTGTTCGTTCTCGCCCCTGTCGCCGTCCAGGCCCAAGCTCAGACCCAAGCTCAGGCTCCGGCCTTCAGCTCCAGCCGCATCATCGTCGAGACGCGCGGGCGGGGGCCGGACATCATCTTCATCCCCGGCCTGGGCTCGACGGGCTCGGCCTGGCGATCGACGGCGGATCGGCTGGATGACCGCTACCGGGTGCATCTCGTCACCCTGCGTGGCTTTGGCGAGACCCAGATCGGCGACAATGTCAGCGGCGGTCTGGCCGGCCCCGCCGCCAGCGAGATCGAACGCTACATCCGCGAGCAGCGCATCGATCATCCCGCGGTGATCGGCCATTCGCTGGGCGGCCAGATCGCCCTGCGCGTCGCCGCCGATATGGGCGACCGGATCGGGCGCGTCATGGTGGTCGATTCCTCCCCCTTCTTCCCGTCCCTGATCGACGCGCGCACCACATCGGATCAGGTCGAGCCCCTGGCCCGGCTGGGCTATCAGGCCCTGCTCCTGTTCGGCGATCAGGCGCTGAAGTCCCAGGTCGCGGCCTTTGGCGTGGACATGGGTCTGGCCGGCGACATGGTGTTTGAAGGGCTGGGGCTTCAGGGCGGCGACCGGCGCGTCCTGGCCCAAGGTCTGTATGAGGCCCTGACCGTCGATCTGCGCCCCCGCCTTTCTGAGATCACCGCCCCGGTCACCGTCGTCTATGGCTGGACCCGCGATCCCGACGCTCCCCGCAACCGGCTGGAGGGTCTGTATCGCTACGGGTTCGAAGGGCTGGCGCGCCCGGTGCGGTTCGAGCGGATCGAAGGCGCCGAGCACCAGGTGATGATGCAGCAGCCGCAGCGGTTTCTGGCGGCGGTGCAGCGGTTCCTGAGCTGACGCTCAATCCTTCAGCGCATCCACGACCACGCCCTCGGTCAGGAGCTGCGGCAGGATTTCCGGCTCGGTCCGACCCGGTCGATACAGCAGATACAGCGGCACGCCCGATCGCCCGTGCGCTTGAAGCTCCCGCGTGATGGCGTCGTCGCGCCGGGTCCAGTCGCCGACCAGATAGGCCGCGTTTGCATCCCGCATCGCCTTGGCGACACGGGGCGAAGACAGGGCGGCGCGCTCGTTGATCTTGCAGGTCACGCACCAGTCGGCGGTCAGATTGACCAGCACGGGTCGCCCCGACGCGGTCGCTGCACTCACTGCCGCCGCCGACCAGGGCTGGGCCGCCAGCGGGCCGGTGTCGCCTTGCGGCGCGGCGTCCGCATCCCGCGCTGCGCCGGCCGCAACGCCTGCCAGGCCCAGCGCCAGAACGCCGACGACGATCGCGCAGATCGTGGTCAGGATCGGCCGTTCATCACGCTGGCGCGCCGCTTGCGCCAGACCCGTCAGCCAGGCCGCCAGGGCCAGCAGCAGCGCCGCCGTCAGCAGCAGGCCCAAGGCGTCGACGCCGCCCTGTCGCGTGAACACCCACAGCAGCCACAGCGCCGCCCCATACATGGGAAAGGCCAGCAGACCCTTCAGCCGCTCCATCCAGACGCCCGGTCGCGGCAGGCGCGACAGCAGGCCGGGCGACAGGCTGATCGCCAGATAGGGCAGGGCCAGGCCCAGCCCCAGAATCAGAAACACGGCCAGCGCCATCGGCCAGGGCAGGACCAGTGCCGCGCCGAGCGCTGCGGCCATGAAGGGCGCGGTGCAGGGCGCTGCGACGACCACGGCCAGAACTCCGGTGAAGAAGGCGCCTGCCGCACCGGGCAGGCGCGACAGGGGGCCGGACCCCGCGTTCTGCAATCCGGCGCCCACATGGAAGACGCCCGACAGGTTCAGCCCGACCAGCAGCATGACCAGGGCCAGGGCCGCGACCACGCCCGGCGACTGAAGCTGGAAGCCCCAGCCGATCGCCTGACCCGCCGCCCTGAGCGCCAGCAGGGCGCCGGCCAGAACCAAGAAGCTGACCAGCACCCCGGCGGTGAAGGCCAGGCCGTCGCGCCGGGCCCGCGCCGGATCATGCGCCGCCGCCGACAGCGACGCAGCCTTCATCGCCAGAACCGGGAAGACGCACGGCATCAGGTTCAGCACCAGCCCGCCCAGCAGCGCCAGGCCCAGCGCTTGAAGAAAGACCAAAGCGCCGGTCTTCGCCGGCGTGGCCGTGGTCTCGTCCAACGGCTTCAGCGCCGCGCCGCCTTGGGCGCCCGCCAGAGGCGCGCCCGGCTCCGCCGTGATCTCCCACGCGCCCTTGTCGGTCGCCACGACCCCGCTCAGCGCCGTCTGCGTGGCATCCTTGCCGGCCGTCAGCGTCAGTGTCAGGCCGTTCGGACCCCGCTGGCCCGACTGGGCCGCCGCATGGTCGATCCGCCCGCCGTCGAAAGGATAGAAATAGACTTGGCCGATGTCGGCGCCCGCCTCGTCACCAGATAGCGGCCCGCCGATCGCGGTCAGGATCAGCTGGCCGCCCTGACGCGTGACGCGCGCCTCGATCCCGGCCGGGCGCGGCGCGGTTTCGACCAGCTGTTCGATCTCCTCACCCCACGGCTTGGCCAGGGGCGCTGCGCCCTCGCGCACCGGCAGGGCCAGCGACAGGGTCATCGGCTCGGGCACGCACATCTGGTCGCTGCACACCAGGAACAGCACATCCGTCGTCAGGGTCAGCACTTCGCCAGGCTGCGCCGTCGGCGGCACATGGATCGGCACGGGCAAGAGCACCGCGCCCGAATAGCCATAGTTCATCAGGCTCATCAGCCGCTGGCGGCTGGGCAGGGGCCACAGGATCGGATCGGCGGTCACCCCGGCGGGCAGGGTCCAGATCAGGCTGGTCGCACCGCCGCTGTCGCCCGGATTGCGCCAATAGGTGTGCCAGCCGGGCGCGATCTTCTGGCGCACCGCCACCACGATCGTCGAACCGGGCGCGACCCATTGCGACATCGGGACCAGTTCGGCCTCGATCCGCTCGGTCCGCTGCGGTCCGAAGGCGACGACGCCCGTGGGCTGGCTCTGCACCGGCTGGGCGACGGTCGCCGAAACGCCCGTCAAACTGAACAGCAGGCCGAGGAGAAGAGCGAAGAGGCGCAAACGCGTGTTCCGGCAGGCGAGGGGAGCGCCGCAACCTAATGCGTCACGCGTCCCCGCGCCATCGCTGCGCCCGCCCCCGCGTCGATCAGCGCGGATAGGCCTCGTAGATCACTTCCGCACGGCGCCGCAGCGGTTCGTCATTGCCGGCTGCGGTCGTGGCGCCCGCATCGCCTGCGGCGTTCAGCTCGAAGATCGGCGCGGGCATGCCCGCCTGGGTCAGCGCCTCGACCACCGTCCGCGCGCGCCGCTGCGACAGGTTCAGATTGGCTTCGGGCGTTCCCGTGGCGTCGGCCAAGCCCACCACGCGCACCTTGCGCACGTCGCAATCCTTGGCCTTGCTCGCCGCCGCCTTCAGCACCATCGCCGCCGGCTCGGTCAGTCGCGCCTGATTCTCCAGGAAGTAGATATCGAAACGCCCCGGCGCGCACAGCGATTCGCCCACCACCAGCGCCTCGCGCTTGGGCATCGGCGCGCACGCCGCCAGCACACCCACGGCCGCCACAGCCAGACCCATCAATCGCTTCATCTCAGCCCTCCTCCGGCTCGGCCGGCCCATTACGCAAAAGAGGCGGCCCGTCGTCCGACAGGCCGCCTCTTTAACCTAGCGCCGGTCGCGGACCTTCGCGACCGGCATTTGATCACTGATCAATAACGGCGCTGACCGTTGTCCCAGTAGCACTCGTCCTGACGATTATCGTAGCAGTAGTAGTAGCGGCCTTGATTGTCGCGGTAGCGCTGCTGGTTGTTGCGGTCCTGGTTGGAGCCGCGGATAGCGCCGGCCGTGCCGCCCAGGGCGCCGCCGATCAGGGCGCCGGTCGCAGCGTTGCCGCCGCCGACGTTGTTGCCGATGATGGCGCCGGCGACGGCGCCCAGGCCGGCGCCGATGGCGCCTTGGCGGACGGTTTCGTTCGAGCCGTTGTTATAGCCATATGGGTCGCTGGCGCAGGCCGAAGCCAGCAGGCCGGCGCCGGCAATCGCGATAATCGCCTTTTTCATGATGAATTCCTTTGTCCCTGGGTGTTGGCCCCTGTGGGCAGCAAACGTGTCCTCGCGGCATAGGTTCCGCATCGGCAGACTGCATCCGCAACTATGGTGACGCTTGGGCGGAACGACGGCGCCTGCGGGGCGTTCGGCCGCCATGACCGATGTCGCCCAACCCCCCTCCGATGCAGACGACAAAACTGCGTTGACGCCCCATGCCCAGATCCGGCACGCCGTGATGCTGGTCAATCCGCTGTCCGGAAGCGTGGGGCCACGCGCCGCCGGCGAGGCCGAAGCCCTGTTGGGGCAGTATGACCTCAAGGCCGAGGTCGTGTCGTTTGAAGGGGGCAACTTCGACCAGATCATCGCCGACGCCTTCGCCGCCAAGCCGGACGTGATCTTCGTGCTGGCCGGGGACGGCACGGCGCGCTCGGTGGCGTCGAAGGCCAAGCCGGATGGCCCGATGATCGCGCCCCTGCCGGGCGGCACGATGAACATGCTGCCCAAGGCGCTGTATGGCACCGCCGACTGGAAGCTCGCGCTGAAGCGCGCGCTGGAGGAGGGCGAGCCCCAGGCCGTTTCGGGCGGCGAGGTCCAGGGCGAATATTTCTATTGCGCCGCCATTCTGGGATCGCCGGCGCTTTGGGCCCCGGCGCGCGAGGCGATGCGGACCGGCAAGATCAAGCTGGCCTGGCAATATGGCCGTCGCGCGCTGAAGCGCGCCTTTTCGGGGCGCCTGCGCTTCGCCCTGGACGGCGGAGAAAAACGCCGCACCGAGGCGCTGGTGCTGATCAGCCCGATGATCTCCAAGGCGATGGAGGATCCCATCGGACTGGAAGCGGCCGCTATGGACCCCAGCGATGCGACCCAGGCCTTCCGCCTGGCCGCGACCGCCCTGTTCAGCGATTGGCGACACGATCCGGCCGTCTCGACCCGCCCGGCCAAGCGCATCGAGGTGCGCGCGCGCTCCAAGATCCCGGCGGTCATCGACGGCGAGCCGCTGCTGCTGAAGCCGGAGGCCGTCATCCGCTTCGTGCCCAAGGCCTTCAAGGCGCTGGCGCCCAAGCCGCCGTCAGCCGAGGACAGTATCTGATGGGCCGCGTTCTTCAGTTTTCCGACGTTCATTTCGGCTGCGAGCACAAACGCGCCTGCGCCGCCGCTCTGGAATACGCCCACGCGACGCCCAACGATCTGGTGCTGATCACCGGCGACATCACGCAAAAGGGTTTCCCCGACGAGTTCAAGGCGGCGGGCGAATGGATGCGGGCCATGCCCGAGCCGCGCTTCGTCATCGTGGGCAATCATGACGTGCCCTATTGGGACGCCGTCGCGCGGGTGTTCCATCCTTGGCGCGCCTTCGAGACCGAGACCGGCTTTCCCGCCCACGACGGCCAGTTCCGCAGCGACACGGTCATGGTGCGCGGCGTCGTCACCGCGCGCGGCTGGCAGGCGCGGCCCAACTGGTCGAAGGGGGTCATCGACCTGGACCAGACGCGGCGCGCGGCCGAGGCCCTGCGTCAGGCGCCGATCGGCGCCCTGCGGATTCTGGCCTGCCACCATCCGCTGATCGAGATGGTCGGCACGCCGATGACTGGCGACGTCAAGCGCGGCGACGAGGCGGCCCTTATCTTCGCCGAGGCGGGGGTCGATCTGATCATGACGGGCCATGTCCATGTGCCGTTCGCCATGCCGATCCCGCTGGCGGACCGCTGCTCCTACGCCGTCGGATGCGGGACGCTGTCGCACCGCGAGCGCGGCGCGCCGCCCGGCTTCAATCAGATCGACTGGGACGCCAAGACCATCACCGTGACGGCCCTCGCCTGGGATGGAACCAGCTATCGTTCGCACCAGGTGTGGCGACTGCCGCGCCGTCAGGACACCCGCAAGGCGACCACCGCGCCCAGTCCGGTCGAGCCCGGTGCGCTGGAGAAGGCGGCGGTCTGACGATACGCAAATCCGTCTCCTACCTGCGAAACGGGGAGGTGGCGCGGCGCGTCTTCGCGCCGTGACGGAGGGGTTCTTCATCGCATGACCGGCGCGGGTGGAGCTTTAAGAACCCTCCACCCCGCTTCGCGCGGTCCCCCTCCCCACGCTGTGGGGAGGAGATGGCCGGGCTCACCGGAAAGGCGGCTCGTCGAAGGCGCGCAGTTTGCGCGAGTGCAGCTTGGAGCCTTCGCTGCGCATCAGGTCGACCGCCTGAATGCCGATCTGCAGGTGTTCGGAGATCGAGCCTTCGTAGAAGCGGTTGGCTTGACCCGGCAGTTTGATCTCGCCGTGCAGCGGCTTGTCCGACACGCAAAGCAGCGTCCCGTAGGGCACGCGGAAGCGATAGCCCTGGGCCGCGATGGTGGCGCTTTCCATGTCGATGGCGACGGCTCTGGACTGGTTGAAGCGCAGGGCCGACTTGGAATAGCGCAGCTCCCAGTTCCGGTCGTCGGTGGTGACAACGGTGCCGGTGCGCAGGCGAAGTTTGACCTCGTCGCCCGGCATGCCGCTGACCGACTTGGTGGCGTCATAGAGCGCGCGCTGGACCTCGGCGATCGACGGGATCGGAATGTCGGGCGGCAGCACCGCGTCCAGCACGTGATCGTCGCGCAGATAAGCGTGGGCCAGGACATAGTCGCCGATGGTCTGGCTGGCGCGCAGGCCCCCGCAGTGACCGATCATCAGCCAGACATGCGGACGGGTGACCGCCAGGTGATCCGTGATCGTCTTGGCGTTGGACGGGCCGACGCCGATGTTGACCAGGGTCACGCCCTTATGGCCCGGCGCGGTCAGGTGATAGGCTGGCATCTGGTGCTTCTTCCAGGCCGTGTCGCTGATCGCCGCCTCGGGGTTGGGCGTGTCGCGCGTGATCACCACGCCGCCGGCGCAGGACAGGGTCTCATACGGCGAGCCGGGCGTCCGAAGTTGCTCGATGGCCCAGCGCACGAACTCATCGACGTAGCGATTGTAGTTGGTGAACAGGACATAGGACTGAACGTCGTCCACCGGCGTGCCGGTGTAGTGTTTCAGCCGCGCCAGCGAGAAGTCGGTCCGCAGGCCGTCGAAGTGCGACAGGGGGAAGTCGCCGCCCATTTCGAACAGGCCGTCGGCGATCTCGTCGCCGATATGGGCCAGGTCCGTAGTGGGGAACCAGCGCGCCAGGGCGGCCGTCATCGACCGGTCCAGCGCGACCTCCAGCCCGTCGGTCACATAGGGGAAGGGGATCTCTTGGCGGGACAGGCCTACCTCGAAGGTCGCATTATACTCCTGCTCCAGCAGGCCCAGCTGTTCGGTCAGATAGGGGCGGAAAAGGTCCGGCCGCGTGATCGTGGTCGAATAGCTGCCCTGTCTGGACAGCCGGGCGTAGGCGCGGGGCTCCAGGTCCTGGGGGCGATCCCCGTCCCAGCGGATGCGAAGTTCGGGATAGGCGAACACCCCTTCGGCGCGTTTGACCGGATCGGGCCGCGCGCCGGTATTGACGAAATCCCGCACGGCGTCGCGCAGGTTGGTCACGGATTGGGTGTAGAGGGTTTCGAGGCGGTCCAGCGCCGCCTGTGCTGTCATCTGTTCTGTCATGACTTCCTCTAGCGAAGCTTCGCGGCTTTGGCGAGGCGCCGGCCGTTCAAACCCGATTTCGCTGCATTGCAGCAATTTATGACGGGCGTGCGGTTGCGGATCGGGGCGTGACGGCGCATCTGGCCCGGATGTCTTCTTCCCTTGCGTCAGCGCCCGCCAAGAAGGAACTCGGCTTCGTCGAGTTCGTCTGCCTCATCGCCCTGATGATGGCGCTGAATGCGCTGGCGATCGATTCCATGCTGCCGGCCCTACCGCACATCGGCGCCGACCTGAACGTGGCGACCGACAACGACCGACAATGGGTGGTGACGGCCTATCTGCTGGGCTTCGGCGGGGCGCAGCTGTTCTACGGCCCGTTGGCGGATCGGTTCGGGCGAAAGCCCGTCCTGCTGTTCGGCGTCGGCGTCTATGTGATGTTCAGTCTGCTGGCGACCCTGGCCCCGACCTTCGAAACGCTGATCATGGCCCGCGTCGGTCAAGGTCTGGGCAGCGCCTGCACCCGCGTCCTTGCCGTCTCCATCGTGCGCGACCGTTACGAAGGGCGCACCATGGCGCGGGTCATGTCGTTCAGCTTCCTGGTCTTCCTGGGCGTGCCGATCCTGGCGCCGTCGCTGGGGCAACTGATCATGTTGGTCGGGCCGTGGCGCTGGATCTTCGCCGGGCTGGGCCTGATCGGCGTCGGCCTGATCGTCTGGGCGTCGTTGCGTCTGCCCGAAACGCTGAAGCCCGAAGATCGTCTGCCGATCCAGGTCAAGCGGCTGACCGCAGCCTACAAGATCGCCCTGACCGACCGCACGGCCGTCGGCTACACCCTGGCCATGACGGCGATCACCGGGGCCCTGTTCGGCTTCATCAACTCGTCGCAGCAGATCTTCGCCGACGTCTTTCACGCCGAGGCGGCGTTTCCGGCGGTATTCGCGCTGATCGCGGGCGGCATTGCCGTGGCCTCGATCGTCAATGCGCGTCTGGTGGTGAAGCTGGGTTCGCGCAAGATTTCGCACACCGCCCTGATCGGCTTCACCAGCATCGCCGCCATCCATGCGGTGGTGGCGATCAGCGGTCATGAATCGATCTGGACCTTTGCGGTACTGCAGACACTGACCATGTTCTGTTTCGGCCTGATCGCGGGCAATTTCGGATCGATGGCGATGGAGACGATGGGCAAGATCGCGGGCACGGCGGCCTCGATCCAGGGCTTCATCTCCACCATCGTCGGCTCGCTGCTGGGCTTTGCGGTGGGCCAGCAGTTCAACGGCACGACCATTCCGATGTCTGTCGGTTTCACCGTCTTTGGTTTGATCGCCCTCGGCTGGGTGCTGTTCGCCGAGCGGGGAAGGCTGTTCCGGGCCCATCACGCGCCGGTCGCCGCCAAGGCTTGATCTTTTTCGCGTTTCCGCGCGTTCTCCGGGCCAATCTTTAAGATCAGCCCAGGAAAACCTCGATGACGCTGAAAGCGCTCGGTCTCGTCTCCGCCCTCGCCCTGGCCGCCGCCATGGGTCTGAGCGCCTGCTCCACCACGACGGGAGGGTCGGCCATGACCCCGCCCGCCATCGCCCCGGCGCCCGGTCCCGAAGCGGTGGACGTCCACACCCATGCCCGGCCCGAGATCGCCCGCGTCGTCGATGTGGCTCTGGACCTGACCGCCGACTTCAACGCCAAGACCCTGGCGGGCACGGCGACCCTGGACATCCTGGCGATCCCGGGCGCCAACGAGATCGTGCTGGATATCCGCGACCTGGAGATTCAGGACGTGCGCGACGCGGCGGGTCAGCCGCTGCGCTATGTCGTCGGCGACAATGACGCCGTTCTGGGCCAGCCGCTGACGGTCTATTTCCCGGCCTTCGCCGCCAATGAGCGACGCAAGATCACCATCCGCTATTCCACCCGCCCGAATGCGGCGGCGCTGCAATGGCTGAACCCCAGCCAGACGGCCGGCGGACAGAAGCCCTATCTGTTCAGCCAGGGCCAGGCCATCCTGACCCGCACCTGGGTGCCGACCCAGGACAGCCCCGGCATCCGCCAGACCTATTCGGCCCGCATCACCGCGCCCGAAGACCTGACGGTGGTCATGAGCGCCAATCATCTGACGCCGAACGGCGAGCGGGCCGCAAACGGGATGAAGACCTGGCGCTTCCGGATGGACAATCCGATCCCGCCCTATCTGATCGCGCTGGGCGTCGGCGACATTGCCTTTGCACCGTTCGACGGCCGCACCGGGGTCTGGACCGAGCCCAGCCGCCTGCGCGCCGCCCAGTGGGAGCTGGAGCCGACCGCCCAGATGGTGACGGCGGCCGAGAAGCTGTACGGCCCCTATCGCTGGGGCCGCTACGACCTTCTGGTCCTGCCGCCCTCCTTCCCGTTCGGCGGGATGGAGAATCCGAAGCTGACCTTCGCCACCCCGACCATCATCGCCGGCGATCGCTCGCTGGTGTCGCTGGTCGCGCACGAACTGGCGCACTCTTGGTCGGGCAATCTGGTCACCAATGCGACTTGGAACGACTTCTGGCTGAACGAGGGCTTCACCGTCTATTTCGAGAACCGGATCATGGAGTCGGTCTATGGTCATGACCGCGCCATGCAGGAGCAGGTGCTGGGCTGGGACAGCCTTCAGGACACGCTGAAGTCCCTGCCTGCGGCGGACACCCGCTTGCATCTGGACCTGAAGGGCCGCGACCCCGACGACGGCATGAACGACATCGCCTATGAGAAGGGCGCCCTGTTCCTGCGGACCATCGAACGCACCGTCGGGCGGGATCGGTTCGACGCCTGGCTGCGCGGCTATTTCGATCGCAACGCCTATCGCCCGATGACGACCGCCATGTTCCTGCAGGACATCCGCGACAATCTGATCAAGGGCGACGCAGCGCTGGAAAGCCAGTTGCAGATGGACGCCTGGGTCTATCAGCCCGGCCTGCCGTCCAACGCCGTCGCGCCGGTGTCCCACGCCTTCGAGCCGGTGGATGCGGCCGCCGTCGCCTTCTTCAAGGACAAGGGGCCGGCCTCGGCCATTCCGTGGGCGGACTGGAACACCCAGCAGCGGCAGCGCTTCCTGGGCTGGCGTCCCGAGGGTCTGCGGACAGGCGCCGACTGGCTGACGGACGCGCAGCTGGCCGATCTGGAGCGCACGCTGAACCTGGCGAACGAAGGCAACGCCGAACTGACCTTCGCCTGGCTGCAGATCGCCCTGGCCCATCGGTATCAGCCGTCGGTCGCCACGGCCGAGAAGTTCCTGACCAGCCAGGGCCGTCGCAAGTTCGTCCTGCCGCTGTTCCAGACCCTGTGGAACGAGGGCGAATGGGGCCGGGGCAATGCGCGACGCATCTACGCCGAGGCGCGGCCGCTCTACCACCCGGTCACCAGCGGTTCGGTCGATCAGCTGGTCCGACGGCCGTAAGGCTAGAGGTCCACGACCGCCACGCCGGTTTCTTCCGACAGTCGTTCCGCCAGGACGGCTCGGTGGCAGCCTGCGTGGTCGGCCTCGAAGCACAGCAGGGCGACGGGTTTGTCGGCCGCCAGCGCCTTCAGCCGCTCATACTCGATCTGCGCCTGGGGTTCGGCCAGGTGATCGGCGAAGATGGCGCGCATCTCGTCGATACGGCCCTTGCGCGCCGCGTCACGTCCGGCCTTGGGCGTACCCAGCCCGCGCAGGTGGACATAGTCGATCCCTTCGGCCTTCAGGCTCTCGCCCAGGATCGTCTTGGAAAAGCCGGCGCGGCGGGACGCGGCGACCGCGCGGACATCGATCAGGGTTTGCACGCCGGCCGTCTTCAGCCGCGCGATGACGTCGGCCTGGGTCGCGCCCTCGTAACCAATGGTGAAAAGCTTCATCCGCCTCAGATGGGCGGCCGCGCGTCGAACGCCAGCGTGACCGTGAAGGCCCGCGTTGCGGTGCGGCGCCCTATCGTCTATCCCGCCGAAACGGATTTCGACTGGAGCTTTCCCCATGGCTGACCTCGCCCCCGGCGTCGTGACCCTCTTTGGAGGTTCGGGCTTTATCGGGTCGCAGGCGGTGCGCGCCTTGGCGCGTCGCGGCTGGCGCATTCGCGTGGCCGTGCGCAACCCGGTCCTGGCGATCGAAATCCAGCCGCTGGGCGATCCCGGACAGATCCAGTTCATGCGCTGCGACATCACCAACCCGGCGGATGTGGCGCAGGCCGTGCGCGGCGCGGACGCCGTCGTCAATCTGGTCGGCGTGCTGCATGACGCAGGCGGCAAGCGCGGCTTCGACGCCGTCCATACCGAGGCGGCCAGAACCATCGCCGAGGCCGCCAAGGCGGCGGGCGTTGAGCGCCTGGTGCAAATCTCGGCCATCGGCGCCGACGCCGCCAGCCCTTCGGCTTATGGTCGCACCAAGGCCCAGGCCGAGGCGGCCGTGCGCGCCGTCTATCCGGATGCGGTGATCCTGCGTCCGTCGCTGGTGTTCGGCGCGGGCGACAGCTTCCTGAACCGCTTCGCCGCCATGGCGACGATGGCGCCGGCCCTGCCTTTGATCGGCGGCGGCGAGACCCGGTTCCAGCCGGTCTATGTCGGCGATGTCGCCGAGGCCATCGCGCGCGGCGTGACCCGCGCGGACGCCGCCGGCCGCACCTATGAACTGGGCGGGCCGAGCCTCTATACCTTCCGCGAGGTGCTGGAGCTGGTGCGTCGTGAGACGGGCCGCGACCGGATGCTGGTTTCGGTGCCCTTCATCGTCGCCAAGCCCCTGGGTTCGCTGCTGCAACTGAGCCGGTTCGTCGGCCTGACCCCGCCGCTGACGCGCGATCAGGTGCTGATGCTGGAGAAGGACAATGTGGTCGCCGCCGATGCGCTTGGCCTCAGCGATCTGGGCATCGACCATCCGGCCGGCATGGCGGCTATCGCCCCGTCCTATCTGTGGCGCTACCGCGTCGGCGGCCAGTTCGCCGAAGCGCCCGCCCACTAAACCCTCCCCCTATGACGCCGCCGCCGGTCGCCTTCGCGGCCGGCGGCGTCTTCTGTTTGGGAACAAAGAGTGCACAGCTTAAGGATGCCGGCCACGCGCCCCCAGTTTTCCTCGACCGATACGCCTGACCTGAACGACGCGCGGGCGTTGTTGGCGCGCGTCTGGGGGCACTCCGACTTCCGGGGGCTGCAGGGGCAGGTGGTCGAGCAGATCCTGTCGGGCGGCGATGTGCTGGCGGTCCTGCCGACCGGCGGCGGCAAAAGCGTCTGCTATCAGATCCCGGCCATCCTGCGCCCCGGACTGGGGTTGGTGGTGTCGCCGCTGATCGCCCTGATGACCGATCAGGTGGAGGCGTTGAAGCAGCAGGGCGTCGCGGCGGCGCGGCTGGATTCCGGGGTGTCGCTGGACGAGCGCTCGGCCATCTGGGCGGCGGCGCGGTCGGGGGAGCTGGACCTGCTCTATGTCTCGCCGGAAGGCCTGGCGGGGGGGGCCATGATGGACCGGCTGGCGGAACTGCCGCTGAGCCTGATCGCCATCGACGAGGCCCACTGTGTGTCCCAGTGGGGTCACGACTTCCGCCCCGACTATCGCAACCTGGGTCTGCTGGCCGAGCGGTTCCCCGACGTGCCCCGCATCGCGGTGACGGCGACCGCCGACGCCCGCACGCGCGACGACATTCTGCGCTCGCTTCGACTGGAAGAGGCGACGGTCTTCGTCGATAGTTTCGCGCGTCCGAACCTGCAACTGTCGGCCGAGCGCAAGGAGAGCGCGTCTCGGGCCAAGACCGATGCGCGGGTCATCGAACTGGTGCGCGAACGGCGGGGCAAGTCGGGCGTGGTCTATTGCGGCAGCCGCGACGGCTGCGACCGCGTGGCCCAGGCGCTGCGCGACGCCGGGACCAACGCCATCGCCTATCACGCCGGCATGGATACGAAGGAGCGCGACCGCCGGCTGGAACGCTTCCTGGCCGAAGAGGGCGCCGTGATGGTCGCCACCATCGCCTTCGGCATGGGCGTCGACAAGGCCGATGTGCGCTTCGTCATCCACGCCGATCCGCCGGGCAGCCTGGAGGCCTATTGGCAGGAGATCGGCCGCGGCGGTCGCGACGGCGAGCCGGCTGAGGGCATCACTCTGTATGGGCCGTCCGACATCGCTTGGTCCTTGCGTCGTCTCGACAGCCGCCCGATGGCCGAAGAGGTCAAATCGGTCCAGGTGCGAAAGACCCGCCAGCTGTTCGCCATGCTGGACGGCGCCGTCTGTCGGGCCCAGGCCGTGCGGCGATATTTCGGCGAGCATGACGCCCAGCCTTGCGGCGTCTGCGACATCTGCGGCGACCCGCCCCAGCTTTATGACGCGACCGTCCCGGCTCAGAAGGCGTTGGCGGCGGTGCAGCGCTTGGGCGGCCGGTTCGGGAGGGGTCGCGTCGTCGATCACCTGACCGCCCGCACCAAGGACGTGCAGCCGTGGGAGCAGCAACTGTCCACCTGGGGCATCGGGCGCGAGATTTCGCTGAACAGCTGGCGCGAGATCGTCGATCATCTGCTATTCGAAGGTCTGCTGGTCGAGGATCCCAACGACGGCAAGCCGTTGGTCGGGCTGGGCGATTCCGAGGCGGTGCGGGCCGTCTATCGCGGCGAGCGCCAGATCGAGGTGCGTCGCGCGCCGCTGAAGGCCGATACCGCCCCGCGCCGTCGTGACCGCTCTGGCGAAGGGCGCAATGCGGCGCTGGAGACGATGGACGCGGATGTCCGCGCCCGGTTCGAGGCCTTGCGCGCCTGGCGCCGCGACCGCGCCTCGGAACAGCACGTCCCGCCCTATGTCATCTTCCAGGACCGGACGCTGCTGGAGATCGCCCACGCCGAGCCGGGCGACCTGAGCAGTCTGGGCGCCATTTCCGGCGTCGGTCAGTCGAAGCTGGATCGCTACGGCAAGGGCGTGCTGGAGGCGCTGGCCGCTCTCTAGAAGGCGTCAGACTTCCGGCTTAGGCGGGGCGGTGATGACTTCGACGTTGTCGTTCAGCAGATAGGACAGTTCCGACAGGGCTGTGGCGCGTTCGGCCGGATTGGCGGCGGCCTGAACGGCCTGAACCTTCTTGGGCATGTCCTCTGAAATGCCGCGCAGGATGCATTTCAGGTCGCCGTCGGTGCCGCGTTCCTTCAGAATCAGGTGGCCCTGCATGTCCAGAGCGGCCAACTGCTCGGCCTGGGCCTTGAAGCCGGTGAAGGCCTGGCTGGTGAAGAAGGCGGCGTCGTCGGCGGCCTTGGCGGCGGCCCAGCCGTCGACCACGGCCTTCAGGCTGGCCGAGCGCGAGATGATGTCGGCGAACAGCGGCTCGCCCGCCACCGAGATCGGCGCGTCGGGCGCGGCGGCCGGCTGTTCGGCGGCCAGGGCCACCGAGGGATTGGACATCGCCAGGGCGATCGTGAGAGCAAGGCCGCAGGACATGGAGGTGACTTCCTGTTTCAGCGTCCGCTGGGACGTTGAACCTGAATACGCCCCAGCCGTAAACGAGTGTTTACCCTGTCATTCCCGATGGAGACGACGATGACCCGCGACGCCGCCTGGACCGCCTTCGACCAAGCCGCCGCCGAGGCCGCCTCCGCGCGGATCGTGGACCAGTTCGCCGCCGATCCCGACCGGCTGGCGCGGATGTCGGTCGAGGCGGCGGGGCTCTATCTGGACCTGTCGAAACAGAGCTGGACCAAGGCCGCCTTCGACGCCTGTCTGGACCTGGCGCGCGCCAGCGACGTCGAAGGGCGTCGCGCGGCCCTGTTCGCCGGCGAGGCCGTCAATCTGACCGAGGGCCGGGCGGTCCTGCACCCGGCTCTTCGCGCCGCGCCGGGCGCTGACTTCAAGGCCCTGGGCGAGCCGGTCTCGGCCGAGGTGGACGCCGTGCGGGCGGACATGAAGGCCTATGCCGATGCCGTGCGGTCGGGCGCCGAGGCGGGCGCAAAGGGCAAGACGTTCGAGGCGATCGTTCATGTCGGCATCGGCGGGTCGGACCTGGGGCCGCGCGTGGTCTGGGACGCGCTGCGCCCGCTGGACCCGGCCATCGACCTGCGCTTCGTCGCCAACATTGATCCGCGCGACATGGCCGAGGCGCTGACCGGCCTGGATCCCGAGACCACACTGGTGGTGGTCGTGTCCAAGACCTTCACGACGCAGGAAACCCTGGCCAACGCCGAGGCGGCTAAGGCCTGGCTGGCGGCGTCGCTGCCGGCCGAGGGGATGACGAAACACTTCATCGGGGTGACGGCGGCGCCGGAGAAGGCGGCGGCCTTCGGCTGCGGTCGCACCTTCGCCTTCCGGGACTGGGTCGGCGGGCGGTATTCGCTGTGGTCGGCGGTTAGCCTGTCGTGCGGCATCGCCCTGGGCTGGGATGTGTTCGAACGGATGCTGGCGGGCGCGGCGGAGATGGACGCGCACTTCGTGTCGGCCCCGCTGGAGCGAAACGCCCCGATCCTGCTGGCTTTGGCCCAGGTGTTCAACGTCGATGGCCTGAACCGGCCGGCGCGGACGGTGGCGCCCTACGCCCACGCCCTGCGTCGCCTGCCGTCTTTCCTGCAGCAGCTGGAGATGGAGTCGAACGGCAAGCGGGTGCATCGCGACGGCACGCCGGTGACGCGCCAGACCTGCCCTGTCGTCTTCGGCGAGCCGGGCACCAATGGTCAGCACGCCTTCTTCCAGCAGATCCACCAGGGACCGCAGACCGTCCCGGCCGAGTTTGTGATCGTGGCCAAGACTCATGCGGACGCGCCGGAGGCGCCCCCAGAAGCGCCTTTGTGGTCCAACGCCTTGGCCCAGGGCCAAGCCCTGATGCTGGGCAAGACGACCGAGGCGGCCAAGGCCGAAGGGTTGGCGCAAGGGTTGTCGGAGGAGGAGGCGACACGCCTGGCGTCCCACCGCACCTTTACCGGCAACCGTCCGTCGACATCTATCGTCATGGATCGTCTGACGCCCAGGACCCTGGGCGCGCTATTGGCCCTGTATGAGCACAAGACCTTCGTCGAGGGCGTGATCTGGGACATCAACAGTTTCGACCAATGGGGCGTCGAACTGGGCAAGGTCCTGGCCAAGGCGATCCTGAAGGACGTGGACGCGGGCGGCCCCTCGGCGGACCTGGATCCGTCCACGGCGGCCCTGATGCGCCGCGTGATGGGCTGACGCGAAAAGGGCCCGTCCTTGCCGGACGGGCCCTTCCAGTCATCTAGACTGTCAAACGCTTACCAGCGGCGGTCGTAGCGGTAGTCGCGATCATTGCGATAGTCGCGGCGGTCATAGCGCGAGTCGTAACGGCGGCCGTCGTAGCGGTAGTCGTAGCCCGAGCGGCTGCGGTCGATGCCGTGCTCGCGCTCCCAATGGCCTTGGTTACGGTAGCACTGGCCGCCGCGGTAGTATTCGCAGCCCGAGCCGCGGTTGGAGGCCACTGCGCCCAGCGCCGCGCCGGCCAGGGCGCCGCCCGCGATGTAGCTGCCATCGCCGTTGCCATAGATGGCGCCGGCCAGACCGCCCACCGCAGCGCCGATCAGTGCGTTGCGACCGGTGTTGTCGCGATCGCGCGATTGGGCGGAAGCCGGAGCGGCCATCAGGCTCAGGGCCACGACGGGGGCGGCGGCGACCGCAGTGATCTTCAGCAGCTTGGACATTTTGGTCTCCTTGTTTGCTTGCCGATCTGCGTTTCCGGGGCGGGAAGGCATCCAGCGTTGAGGCCTTTCTATCGCTCCCAGTTTGAACGACCCCGGAGGCCGGCATTCATTTTCGGTTCATTTGTCACAGAGAATTCGCGCGGCGATCCATCGCCGCCGCTTGACGATGACCCCCCATCTGCCTAACTCCCGCTCGCGTTAGCACTCTCGCTGGTCGGCTGCCAAAACGGCGATCGCGAGAGCGCCGCACACCGTTTCAAAAACGCCCCGATCCGGGGGTTTTACAGGGAGAAGTCCGATGGCGTTCCGTCCGCTCGGCGACCGCGTGCTGGTCAAGCGCGTTGAAGAAGAATCCAAGACCAAGGGTGGGATCATCATCCCCGACACCGCCAAGGAAAAGCCGCAGGAAGGCGAAGTCGTCTCCGTCGGCCCTGGCGCCCGCGACGACACCGGCAAGGTCAATGCTCTGGAGCTGAAGGCCGGCGACCGCATCCTGTTCGGCAAATGGTCCGGCACGGAAGTGAAGATCGACGGCGAAGACCTGATCATCATGAAGGAATCCGACGTCCTGGGCGTGCTGTCCTAAGCACCCGACGTCCGACGTTCTTCAATCAACCCATATAGATAGGAGCTGCCCGCATGGCCGCTAAAATCGTACACTTCAACACCGACGCGCGCGACAAGATGCTGCGCGGCGTCAACGTGCTCGCCAACGCCGTCAAGGTGACGCTGGGGCCTAAGGGCCGCAACGTCGTGATCCAGAAGTCGTTCGGCGCTCCGCGCTCGACCAAGGACGGCGTGTCGGTCGCCAAAGAGATCGAGCTGGAAGACGCCTTCGAGAACATGGGCGCCCAGATGATCCGCGAAGTCGCTTCGAAAACGAACGACAAGGCGGGTGACGGCACCACCACCGCAACCGTTCTGGCTCAAGCCATCGTGCAAGAGGGCCTGAAGGCCGTCGCCGCCGGCATGAACCCGATGGATCTGAAGCGCGGCATCGACAAGGCCGTCGGCCTGGTGCTGGAAGAGATCAAGTCGAACTCCAAGCCCGTTTCGAACAACTCGGAAATCGCCCAGGTCGGCACCATCTCGGCCAACGGCGACTCGGAAATCGGTGAGCTGATCGCTCAGGCGATGGCCAAGGTCGGCAACGAAGGCGTCATCACCGTCGAGGAAGCCAAGACCGCCGACACCACCGTTGACGTCGTCGAAGGCATGCAGTTCGACTGCGGCTACCTGTCGCCCTACTTCATCACCAACGCCGACAAGATGGAGGCCCAACTCGAAGAGCCGCTCATCCTGCTGTTCGAGAAGAAGCTGACCTCGCTGCAAGCCATGCTGCCGATCCTGGAAGCCGTGGTGCAGTCGGGCCGTCCGCTGCTGATCATCGCCGAGGACATCGAAGGCGAAGCCCTGGCGACCCTGGTCGTCAACAAGCTGCGTGGCGGCCTGCGCGTCGCCGCCGTCAAGGCTCCGGGCTTCGGCGATCGCCGCAAGGCCATGCTGGAAGACATCGCCATCCTGACGGGCGGCCAGGTCATCTCGGAAGACCTGGGCATCAAGCTTGAGAGCGTCACCATCGACATGCTCGGCAAGGCCAAAAAGGTCACCATCACCAAGGACGACACCACCATCGTCGAAGGCGTCGGCGGCAAGGACGAGATCGAAGCCCGCGTGGCCCAGATCAAGCGCCAGATCGAAGACACCACCTCCGACTACGACAAGGAAAAACTGCAGGAACGTCTGGCCAAGCTGGCCGGCGGCGTCGCGGTTCTCCGCGTCGGCGGTTCGACCGAAGTCGAAGTGAAGGAAAAGAAGGACCGCGTCGACGACGCCCTGAACGCCACGCGCGCCGCGGCTGACGAAGGCATCGTTCCGGGCGGCGGCATTGCTCTGCTGAAGGCCTCCAAGATCCTGGCCGACGTCAAGGGCGACAACGCCGACCAGAACGCCGGCATCGCGATCATCCGTCGCGCCCTGCAGGCTCCGATCCGTCAGATCGCCGAAAACTCCGGCGTCGAAGGCTCGATCGTGGTCGGCAAGGTGCTGGAAAACGGCGACGCTTCGTTCGGCTTCAACGCCCAGACCGAAGAGTACGGCGACCTGGTGCAGATGGGCGTCATCGACCCGGCCAAGGTCGTCCGCACGGCCCTGCAAGACGCCGCTTCGGTGGCCGGCATCCTGATCACGACGGAAGCCGCCGTCGCCGACGCGCCCAAGAAGTCGGGCGGCGCCTCGGCCCCCGACATGGGCGGCATGGGCGGCATGGGCGGCATGGACTTCTAAGTCCAAGCTGACCGACGCTGAAATGCAGAAGGGCGGGGCCGCAAGGTCCCGCCCTTTTTGTTTGCCTATCCTCTCTGCCAAGCAGGGAGGGTGTGGGCCGTCTCAGAACTCCGAAATCGCGCCTGGCTTGCGGGACCGCGTCTTCAGCCACATGACGCCCAAGAGGTCCGAGACCGACGCCCGCAGGCGGCCCCAGTTGGTGTATTTCGAGCGGCCGACCTCGCGGTGGCGGTGGTCCACGTCGAGATATTGGTTCTTAAACCCCTCGCGGATCATCAGCGCCGGCAGGTAGCGGTGGATGTGATCGAAGTAGGGCAGGCGCAGGAAGACGTCGCGGCGGAAGGCCTTCAGTCCACAGCCGGTGTCGTCGGCGTCGTCGCCCAACAGTTTGCGGCGGATGCGGTTGGCCCAGATGGAGGCCTGGCGTTTGGCCTCGGTGTCCTGACGTTTGGCGCGACGGCCGCCGACCAGGCCCACGTCGCCGGGGGCGGACAGAAGCGCATCGACCAGGCGGGGCGCATCGGCCGGCGGGTTCTGGCCGTCGCCGTCCATCGTCACCACGACCGGCGCGCGCGCGGCCAGGACGCCGGTGCGGACCGCGCGGCTCTGGCCAGCATTGGTCCCGTGAGCCAGGACGCGCAGGGCCGGCAGTTCGGCCATGGCGGCCTTCAACTCGGCCAAGGTCGCATCCTTGGACGCATCGTCCACGAAGATCATCTCGTACGAACGGCCGGCGAAGGCGGCGGCGATCTCGCGCGCCAGGGGCACGGCGGCGCCCGCCTCGTCATGGACGGGAACGACGACGGAGATTTCGGGCGTTTCGGCGGTCATCGGCGCTCCATAGAGGATAACGAGAGCTTAGGGGAGACGGCTGACGCAGGCGTAGTCGCCGTGTAAGGAGTCTGGAATGAAGACTTTCGATCTGGATGGCCGCATCGCCGGCTGGCGCGGGCCGGTTCTCGCGGCCCTGCTGACGTTGATCGCCGGCCTGCCGGGCCTGCTGCTGCTGCCGCCGCTGGATCGCGACGAGAGCCGGTTCGCCCAGGCCACGTCCCAGATGCTGGAAAGCGGCGACTATGTCGACATCCGATATCAGGACGAGCCGCGCTGGAAGAAGCCGGTCGGCATCTACTGGATGCAGGCGATCGCCGTGGGTCTGACCTCGGATGTCGAGGGCCGTGAAATCGCGCCCTATCGCATCCCCTCCCTGCTGGGCGCCATGCTGGCGGCCTGGGCCGTGGCCTGGGCCGGCTCGGCCATGCTGGGCGGGCGGGTCGGCTTCTTCGGCGGGGCCATCATGGGGGCGACCTTCCTGCTGTCGACCGAGGCGGGGATCGCCAAGACCGACGCCATGCTGTGCGGCGCGACGACCCTGGCCATGGCGGCGCTGGCGCGCATCTATATGGCGACGAAGGCGGGCGAACGCCCAATCCGGCCGCACAAGCTGCTGTTCTGGATCGGGATCGGTCTGTCGATCCTGATCAAGGGACCGATCGGGTTTCTGGTCGTGGCCCTGGCGATCATCGCCCTGTCGATCTGGGATCGGAACATCAAATGGCTGTATCGCCTCGGCTGGGGTTGGGGCCTGCCGCTGGTCGCCCTGATGGTCGGACCGTGGGCCATCGCCATCACCATCGCCACCGACGGCGGTTTCTGGCGCGAGGCCATCGGCGGGGACCTGGCGCCCAAGATCGCCGGGGCGCACGAAAGCCATTCGGGCTTCCCCGGCATGTATCTGCTGCTGGCGCCCCTGCTGTTCTTCCCTTCGACCCTTTTGTTGCCCGCCGCCGTCTCGACGGGGTGGAGCCGACGGGCCGAGCCGGCGATCCGGTTCCTGGTCTGCTGGCTGGTCCCGGGCTGGCTGATGTTCGAACTGGCGCCGACCAAGCTGTGGCACTACACCCTGCCGACCTTTGGGGCGCTAGCCCTGCTGGCGGCCGCCGCCCTAGCCCAACCCATCGGCAAGGTTTCGCGCATCACCGGGGCGGTCCTGGGCGCGTTCGCGGCTCTGCTGATCATCGGCATCACCGTTTATGGACTGACGGTCTATGGCACCTCGACGGCCCAGACCTGGGCGGCGCTGACAGTGGTCATGGCGCTGGCGGCGGGGGCGATGGGGGGCTTCCTTCTGCTGAACCGCGCGCCGGTCGCAGCGCTGGTCGCCTCGCTGGCGTTCGGGATCGTGGCGCATGCGGCCCTGTCGGGCACGATCCGCCAACTACGACCCCTGGCCATCGCGCCCCAGCTTGAAAAGGCGCTGGAGGCGGCGGACCTGCATCCGCGTCAGGGCCGCACGCCGGGGCCGGTGGCGATCACCGGCTTCCATGAACCCAGCTTCGTCTTCCTGACCGGACGCGACACCGACCTGACCGACGCCCAAGGCGCGGCCGAGGCCCTGGCCGAAGGGCGGCCCGCCATCGTCGAAGGACGCGACGCCGACGCCTTCCGTGCGGCGGCGGCGCGTCTTGGCGTGTCCGGTCGCGCGGTCGGGACGGTCAACGGCTACAACTATTCGGCGGGCGATCCGGTCAGCCTGACCGTCTATGCGCCGCCGCCCCGAAACGGGAACGGGAACGGGAACGGGAACGCCGCAGCGGGAGCCGAGTGATGGGCCGCTTCATCCAGATCGTCGAGGTCGGGCCGCGCGATGGGCTGCAGAACGAAAAGGCGGTGCTTGAGCCCGCCGTCCGCGCCGATCTTGTGCGGCGGCTTGAGCAGGCGGGGGCGAGACGGATCGAGGCCGTCTCCTTCGTCCATCCCAAATATGTGCCGCAGATGGCCGGCGCCGAAGAAGTCATGGCCGCCCTGCCGCACGAGGCGGGGCGCAGCCGCATCGGCCTGGTGTTGAACGGTAAGGGCTATGACCGGGCGCTGGCGACCGGGGTGGACGAGGTCAATGTCTCGGTCGCCGCCACCGACGGCTTCGGTCTGAAGAACCAGGGCCTGGCGGTGAAGGATCAACTGACCATGCTGGGCGAGATCGTCGCCCGCCGTCACAACGCCGAGGCCAGCGAGGGCGCGCCGTCGCTGTCGGCCATGATCTCCTGCGTCTGGGGCTGTCCGTTCGACGGCGAGGTGTCGGTCGATCAGGTCGCGGACATGGTCGGCGCCATCGCCGATATGGGCGTCGGCGAGGTCGGGCTGGCCGACACCATCGGCGCGGGCGATCCCTGGGCGGTGACGAAAAAGGTCGAGGCGGCCAGGGCGGCCGCACCGGACGCGAGCCTGCGCCTGCACTTCCACGACACCCGCAACACCGGTCTGGCCAACGCCTATGCGGGCGTCGAGGCCGGGATTGACGTGCTGGACGCCTCGGTCGGGGGCATCGGCGGCTGTCCGTTCGCGCCGGGCGCCACGGGAAACATCGCCACCGAGGACCTGGTCTATATGTTGGAGCGGGCCGGGTTCGAGACCGGCTATGATCTGGACGCCCTGATCGCGACGGCGCGCTGGATCGGCGAGGCCATCGGCCGGCCGGCGCCGTCGGCGCTCAGCCGGGCAGGTGGATTTCCCAGGGCTTGAACCTTTGTGGCGGCGTTTCGAAAACGGCGCTAAATCAGGGTGAACAGGCGTAGCCGTTGGACCGGCTGCGAAGAGGACCGTCCATGCTGCTCGCCATTCCGCTGCTGCTGATCCCGGTGGTGCTCTACAATATCGTGGTGCTGTTCGGCGCGCCGAGCGGGGCGGGGATGGTGCAGGCGGACGTGCTGCTGCGCGATCCGCTGTTTTCCGTCACGATGACCTCGGGCGCGCAATGGACGATCGGATCCGGCGATCTGATCCTGTTTCTCGGCCTGATCCTGCTGTTCTTCGAGCTGGTGAAGTCCACCTCCAGCCAGCGGATCGCCATCATCAATCACGCCCTGTCGATGATCCTTTTCATAGGCGTGCTGGTGGAGTTTCTGCTGCTGCCGGGGTTCGCGACCTCGACCTTCTTTCTGATCGTGATCATGATCCTGCTGGACGTGCTGGCCGGGTTCATCGTGACCATCATCGCGTCGCGCAAGGACTTCGATTTCGGCGGGGCGTGAGCCCAACGGCTCTCCCCAACAACGGGCTCAAGTAGCGCGAAGCGCGATAGCCCTTAAGAAAAAGCCGTGAAGATCAGGGCGACGACGGCGACGTCGAAGGCTTTGGCGAGAAGGGCGAAGACGGCGGGCATGGGCGGGTCCGGCTGAGAGCGTTCTGCCTCGCCCCCAGCAAACCCCGTGCCGCCCGAGCGGCGTCAGCTCAGATGTCGGTCTTGGCGGTCTTGCCCGTTTTCGGACGACGCTCGGCCGCGCCCGAATATTCGGCTCCGAGGTAGGCGGAGCGGGCCGCATCCAGCACCGGCGGGCCGCCGCGCAGGCCGCGTTTCTGCCCGCTCTGGCCCATCTGCTGGGCGAAGAAGGCGGCGGCGCCGGGCTCGGGCGTCGGCAGGACGGCAGCTCTTGCCGGGGTCGGTTGGGGCTTGACGATCTCAGGCGCATCGACGGGGACCAGGGCGCGCGAGGCGGATCGGGCGCGCCGCTCGCGCTCGCGGCGTTCGCCTTCACGGCGATCCACCCGGTCCGGTCCGCCGACGGCCTGAATCCGGTCGGTCATTTGCTCTTGCCGCTCGCCAGTTTCTCGATCTGACGGCGCATCTCGTCCATCTGTCGACGCATTTCGTCCAGGGCGTCCGGCGCCTCGGGCGGCGGGGCCGGCTCGGCCTTGTCATCCGAGGCGGCGGGCGTCGGCTCCGCGCGGGGATAGGTGAAGGCCGGGAACATCTGCATGGCGCGCTCGAACATCGCCATATTGGCCCGCGCGGCGTCCTCCATCAGGGTCGCGCCCGCGCCAGTGCCGAAGGCGCGGCCCATCTGACTGGCGAACTGCTCCTGCTGGCGACCGAAGTTGGCCAACGACATCTCCAGATAGGAGGGCAGGACGCCCTGCATCTGACCGCCGTAGAAGCCGATCAGCTGGCGCAGGAACTGAACCGGCAGCAAGGCCTCGCCCCGGCTTTCTTCCTCGAAGATGATCTGGGTCAGGATTTGGCGGGTCAGGTCGTCGTTGGTCTTGGCGTCATAGACGACAAACTCGGTCCCCTCGCGCACCATGGTCGCAAGGTCTTCCAGCGTCACATAGGCGCTGGTCCGCGTGTTGTAGAGCCTGCGGTTCGCATACTTCTTGATGACGACCTGAGCGCTGTCGCCGGTCTTTTCACCCTTGGTCTTTTCGTCAGCCACGCTTGTTCTCGCGATGTTGCAACGCGTCACTATCCTCCGTTGCGACGCGATGCGCCAGAGGGGGAGAAAAGCGCCGGGACCGGACGGTCGTTCAGTGGCTCATGGCCGGGGCCAGCACGACGCCGACCAGAACCGCCGTCCAGTGGACCGTGGCGCCGGTGACGACGAAGCCGTGCCAGATGGCGCGGCGGAACTTCACGCGCGGGCTGATGAAGACAAAGACGCCGGCGGTATAGATCAGGCCGCCGATGACCAGCAGGGCCAAGGCGATCGGATGCACCGTCTCGACCATCGGCTTCAGCGCCGCGACCGCCAGCCAGCCGAAGACGACATAGACGCCGCTCCAGAACTTGTCCGAGATGCGCGGCGCCAACAGCTTCACCCCGGCGCCGAGGAAGGCCAGGGTCCAGATCAGGGTGGTGAAACCGATGGCCCACAGACCCTCGAACCGTTGGGTCGTGAAGGGGGTGTAGCTGCCGGCGATCATGAGGAAGATCGCCGCCTCGTCCAGTCGCCGCAGCACGGGCCGCGCGGCGCAGGGGTTGGTCCAGTTGTAGATGGTCGAGGCCGTCAGCATGCCGACGAGGCACAGGGCGTAGATGGCGGTCGCCATCACGCCGCCGATCCCCGCATAGACCCCGGCCAGACCAGCCAGGATGATGCCGCCGACCGCCGCCAGCATCAGGCCGACGACGTGGACCCACAGATCCGCCAGCTTTTCCGCGCGCGTCGGATAGTGCTCGATCATGTCCAGCTCGTCCGGCGTGCAGACGTGGGTGACAAGACGTTTCAGCGTGCGCAGCATGGACCTTCCAATCCGTCGATCGCCTCTATCGTTCCCCAACAATGCGCCGACAGGGTGACGATTGGCTGAATCGCGCCCTGTCCATGTCGTCGCAGGTGACGAACGCGCTGCAATGCGGCAAAACGGTCACGCCGAGTTATTCTCCAAAGAGTGAAATCCCATGACCGACGTCGTCATCGTTTCCGCCGCGCGCACCCCGGTCGGCTCCTTCCTGGGCGCCCTGTCGTCGCTTCCGGCGTCCAAGCTAGGCGAGATCGCCATCAAGGCGGCGCTGGAGCGGGCCGGTGTCTCCGGCGACGAGGTCGATGAGGTGATCCTGGGTCATGTGCTGCAGGCGGCGGCGGGTCAGGGCCCTGCGCGCCAGGCCGCCGTGGGCGCGGGCGTTCGAAAGGAAGCCGCCGCGTGGAGCCTGAACCAGATCTGCGGCTCGGGCCTTCGCGCCGTCGCCATCGCCGCCCAGCAGATCGCTCTGGGCGACGCCAGGATCGTCGTCGCCGGCGGACAGGAGAGCATGAGCCAGGCGCCGCATGCCCAACAGCTGCGCAACGGACACAAGATGGGCGACGTCGCCCTGGTCGACACCATGGTCAGGGACGGCCTGTGGGACGCCTTCAACGGCTATCACATGGGTCAGACGGCCGAGAATATCGCTGAAAAATGGTCCATCAGCCGCGAGGCGCAGGATGAATTCGGTCTGGCCAGCCAGCACAAGGCCGAGGCGGCCCAGAACGCCGGCAAGTTTGATGACGAGATCACGCCGGTCATCATCCCCGGCCGCAAGGGCGATGTGACGGTCGACAAGGACGAATATATCCGCCACGGCGCGACGCTGGAGCTGATGCAGAAGCTGAAACCCGCCTTCACGAAGGACGGAAGCGTCACCGCCGCCAATGCGTCCGGGCTGAACGACGGCGCCGCCGCCCTGGTGCTGATGAGCGCCGACGAGGCCAAGGCGCGCGGGCTGGAGCCGCTGGCCCGCATCGCCTCCTACGCCACCGCCGGCGTCGATCCGTCGATCATGGGGACCGGCCCGATCCCGGCCTCCAAGAAGGCGCTGGAAAAGGCCGGCTGGGACGTCGCGGATCTGGATCTGGTCGAGTCCAACGAGGCCTTCGCCGCCCAGAGCCTGTGCGTGGTCAAGGAGCTGGGTCTCGACCCGGCCAAGGTCAACGTCAACGGCGGCGCCATCGCCATCGGCCACCCCATCGGCGCCTCGGGCGCGCGCATCCTGACGACGCTGCTGTTCGAGATGAAGCGGTCGGGCGCGAAGAAGGGTCTGGCGACCCTGTGCATCGGCGGCGGCATGGGCGTGGCCATGTGCGTCGAGCGCGCGTGATCCGATAAGAAGAAAAGGGGCGAGGTCTCCCTCGCCCCTCAAATCCTAGTCCGCCGCCGGATATTCGAACGGATCGCTCGGCGTGGGCTGGGTCGGCAGCGGCATGCGGGGCAGGGGTTCGTCGCGGTTGGCGGCGTTCAGCAGGAAGCTGGCCAGGATGACGGCCGCCTGACGCAGATCCTCGGCCTTCAGGTGGTCATAGCTGTCGATGCTGGTGTGGTGCAGACGGCTGGAATAGTCGAGCGGGTCCTGGATGAACTGATATCCCGGCACGCCCACGGTCTGCATATAGACGTGGTCGGTGCCGCCCGAGTTGCGCAGCGAGACGGTCGTTGCGCCCATGCTGGCGAACGGCGCCAGCCATTCCTGGAAGATCGGAGCGGCGGCGACATTGCCCTCGGCGTTGATGCCGCGGATCTTGCCCGAGCCGTTGTCCAGATTGAAATAGGCGACCAGATCGCGATAGCCGGCGCGCGGCTCGATCGGCCAGCGGCTGCGCCAGGTGCGGTTGTCCGGCAGGCCCGCCAGAGCCGGATCGTTCGACGCAGCCCGCGTCGCCAGATGACGGTCTACATAGGCCAGCGAGCCCAGGATGCCTTGCTCTTCGCCGTTCCACAGGGCGAAACGGATGGTGCGCTTGGGCTTGACGTTGAGCGCCTTCAGGATGCGGGCGGCCTCCATGACCACCGCGCTGCCGGCGGCGTTGTCGACCGCGCCGTCCGAGGCGACCCAGCTGTCCAGGTGGGCGCCGGCCATCACGTATTCGGTTCCGCGCGCCGTGCCGGGGATGTCGGCCAGGATGTTGTAGGCGTTGACGTCCTCGTCGTGGAAGCGGACCTCGCTCATCAGCTCCAGCGTCGGCGGCGCGTCGGTCAGGGCCAGGCGCGCCAGGCGGCGATAATCCTCGGCCGCCAGCTCCATCCCCGCCAGCTTGGGCGTCGCGCCGATCTGATAGGTGTAGCCCGTGCCGTGCAGTAGGCCGCCGTCACGCTGGGAAATCCGCACCCAGGCCAGGGCGCCCTGTTCGGCCAGGAAGGCGTCCAGTTGATTGGCGAAGTTGACGGTCTTCAGCGAGCGTTCGATGGCGGCCGGCGAATGCTGGGGCTGATTATAGGTGTTGCGCTCGGCCAGTTCGGCGCTGGTCCATCGGCGGAAGGCCGGCTCGGTCGGCTCCGACCCCGTGCCCGGCTGGGACAGCATGACGATCTTGCCTGACAGCTTGCCGCGCCACTTGTCGAAATCCTCGACCTTGGAGATCGGGGCCACGATCACGCCGCCGCTGATCACGCCATTGGTCGAGGGCGTCCAGGCCACCGGGATGGCGCGCAAATCCAGCGGGCGCGGCGCGGTCATGCGGGCGCTGGAGCGGACGATGGACCAGCCCCGGCCGAACTCGAACCCTTCGGCGCGCACGTCGGACAGGCCGTAGTCGCGGAACTGTTGCTGCGCCCAGCGTTCAGCTTCGCGCATCTGAGGCGAGTTGGTCATCCGCCCGCCGATTCGGTCGGTCAGATAGGCCGCGGTCTGCATCACCTGGCTGTGGTTCAGCCCTTGGTCGATAATGCCGTTGACGGCGACGCGGTCCACCGACTGGGCGGCGACCGGCGTGGCGAGAAGAGCGGCGGCGGAGACGAAGGCGAGCAGACGCGACATGGATTTCCCCAAGAAAGCCCGATGGCTGAACAGGGGCGCATCTGATGTGATCCGGTCGCGGAGTGCAAACCGCAAACGGCGTTCAGGCCGCGACGATCAGCCCCATGTTCACCCGCATCTTCACCCCCAGGGGCCGCGCGGCTCCGTCGGGGTGGTCGGGACGCCGGTGGTCGTGAAACCAGCGGCCGGTCGCGGCTGGGTCAGGTCCGGCGTTCGGGCGCGGGACTGCATGCCCATCTTCGCGCCCAGCTCCATCAAGGCCCGGACGCGGTTTGCCGTCGCCGGATGGGTCGAGAACAGATTGTCCGCGCCACGGCCCGCCAGCGGATTGATGATGAACATCTGACCCGAGGCCGGATTGCGCTCGGCCGTCTGATTGGTGATCCGCCGGGCGTAGGCGTCGATCTTCTGCAGGGCCGAAGCCAGGGCCTGGGGATCGCCGGCGATTTCGGCGCCGACGCGGTCGGCCTCATATTCGCGGCCCCGGCTGATGGCCATCTGCACCAGACCGGCGGCCATGGGCGCCAGCAGCATCAGGGCGATCGTGCCGATGATGCCGCCAGGCCGCTCGCGGTCGTTGCCGCCGAAGAACAGGGCGAAGTTGGCGAGCGCAGCGATGGCGCCGGCAATGGTCGCCGTCACCGTCATGATCAGGGTGTCGCGGTTCTTCACATGGGCCAGCTCGTGCGCCATCACCCCGCGCACCTCCTCGCGCGTCAGCATGTCCAAAAGGCCGGTGGTGGCGCAAACGGCGGCGTTTTCGGGGTTTCGCCCCGTGGCGAAGGCGTTGGGCTGATCATTGGGGATGATGGCGACCTGCGGCTGGGGCAGGCCGGCGTCGCGGGCCATCTGGCGCACGTCGGCGACATAGTTGCGGACCACGGCGTTGGGGTGCTGCTCGTCGACCGGCTGGGCCCGGTACATCTTCAGCACGATCTTGTCGGCGTTCCAGTAGCTGAACAGATTCATCCCGCCCGCGAGCAGCAGGGCGATCGCCATGCCGGGGCCGCGACCGATCATATAGCCGACCCCTGCGAACAGGGCCGTCATCGCCGCCAACAGAATGAAGGTCTTCAGATGGTTCATCGCGGTTCCATTCCCGATCCGTCTGGCGTCACGGGCTTGAACCTCTATTTGAGAGAAGGCGCATCAAGCCTCAAGGGAGCCGCCCTGTGACCGAACATCCCACCCTCGCGCCGGATGACGCCGACGAAACGCCGGTTGCGGCGCCCGTTTTCAATGCCGACGTGCCCCACGCCACGCCTGAACGGCCGCTCAGCGAGGCCGCGCGCCGCGCGCTTCAGGAAGCGGCGGATCGTCGCGCGGCGGAAACGACCTTTCAGGCGGACACGGAATACGGCGGCCCGACCGGTCCCGAACCGACCCGCTTCGGCGACTGGGAGAAGAAGGGTCTGGCGGTCGATTTCTGACTCGCCGAGCCTGCTGCGACGGGCGCAAAGGTTAACCACGCCTTAAGAAACAGGCGCCGGACTTGCCAGTCACGGGACAACTCAGAGGAGTCTGTCCCGTGACGATACAGTCGATACTTACCGCCGCGTCGGCGGCTCTGCTGCTCTCCGCAGCGCCCGCTCTGGCCGGTGGTCCCGGTCACGGGGGTTATGGCGGCGGCCATCCCGGCGGCGGCTGCGGCGGAGGATGCGGCGGCGGCGGTCACTATGGCGGCGGCAACTACAACGCCAACCACAACGTCAATGTGAACGTGAACGGCGGCGCCTACGCCAACGCCAACGCCAACGCCTATGCGAGCGCCTCCAGCTATTCGGCGAGCAGCGCCCGGTCCTATTCCAGCGCGTCCAGCTTCCAACGCGGCTATGTCGGCGGCGGCACGACCTACGTCGGTAGCGGCGGCTATTCGGACGGCTATTACGGCGGCGGCTATGTCGGCGGCGTCAGCGCGACCTCGGTTCTGGTCGGTCGCCCGCCGGTCAGCGCTCCGGTCGGTTATCCGGTCTATGGGTTCGGCCGTGACTACATCGGCTGGCGTCCGTATCCGGGCCGTCCGGTCGACTGCAACTGCCGCCCGCCCGTTCGCCCGCCGGTTCGCTACGAACACCGCTATGAGCAGCGTTACGAGCAGGGCTACGTCGATCAGCCGCCGGTCTATGTCCAGGCACCGCCCGTCCAGATCGCGCCGCAGCGCATCTATGTCGCACCTTCGCAGGTCAGCATGGCCCCGCCCCAGATCGAGATGGGACCGCCCACCTATATCGAACAGCCGCCCATCTACGTGCAGGCGCCGCCGGTGAACATCGGGCCGCAACGCGTTCAGGTGGCTCCGTCGCAGGTAAACCTGGCCCCGGCACAGGTCGATGTCGGCCCGCCCGTCTACGTCGATCAGGCCCCGGTCTATGTGCAGTCGGCGCCCGTCAACATCGGCCCGCAACACATCCAGGTCGCCCCGGCCCAGGTCAATGTCGCGCCCGCCCAGGTCGAGGTCGGCGGCCCGGTCTATGTCGATCAGTCGCCGGTCTATGTGCAGTCCGCACCGGTCAATGTGGCCCCGGCCCAGGTCTATGTCGCGCCGCCGGAAGTGAACACCGCCCCGCCGCCTCCGCCCCCCCCACCGCCGTCGGGCTACTACGGCGACCTGCCGCCGCCCGAGGCGCCCGCGCCCCACGCCCCGCCGCGTCATGGCTACGCCCAAGAGCCGGGTGAGCGCGGCTGATCGCCTCGCGCGAGAACAACTGAAGACGAACGGTCGCCCTGGTCTGTCTCAGATCAGGGCGATCTGCTGTGCGATCTCTTGCGCCGCCGCGCGCGGATCGCTCGAAGCCGTGATCGGCCGACCGATGACCAGATGGGTCGCGCCGGCCTGAAGGGCCGCCTGTGGCGTCGCCGCCCGCGCCTGATCGTCCAGCGCGGCGCCGACCGGTCGCACGCCGGGCGTGACGATCAGGAAGTCGGGCCGGCCCGCCTCGACCGCCAACGCACGAGCACGCGCCGCCTCATGCGGGCTGGAGACGACGCCGTCGATCCCGGCCTCAAGCGCCTGCCGCACGCGTCGCTCGACCAGATCGGCCGGCGACAGGCTGTGGTCGTCGGCGCTCAGATCCTCGGCCGTCAGGCTGGTCAGGACCGTAACCCCCAGCACCTTCATCTTCGAGCCCGCCGCGCCGCGCGCCGCCGCCGCCATGACCTGGGGCCGCGCATGGACCGTCAGCAGGTCGAAGTCGGCGCCCGCCAGATTGGCCGTCGCCTTCTCCACGGTCGCGCCGATGTCGTGCAGCTTCCAGTCCAGGAAGATCTTTAGCCCTTGCGCCTTCAGTTCGCGGGCCAGGTCCATGCCCCCGACCGCGAAAAGCTGCAGCCCGATCTTGTAAAAACCCACCGCGTCCTCAACCCGCGCCACCAAGGCGGCGGCCTCGGCCGTCGTCGGCACGTCCAGGGCGCAGATGATCCGCTCGTCGGGCGCACGATCGGAGGCGGTTTGGGGATCGGTCATCGACGGACTCGCGCTGAGCGGCTATGCCGGACACGAGGGCGCGTCGGCAGGGCGGCGTGATGGATTGAGGGCGAGGGCAGGCGATGAACGCAGTCGATTTGGGTGTCAACCTGTTCGTGACCCTGTTCGCCTTGCTGGACCCGATCGGCAATCTGCCGATCTTCGCCGCCGCGACGGCGGGGGCGACCCTGCGTCAGCGGATTTCGGTCTCGGCCCTGATCTGCGCCTTCGCCGCCGTCTTCCTGGCCTTCTTCCTGTTCACGGGTCTGGGCCTGTTGCAGTTCTTCGGCATTTCGCTGGCGGCGTTCCGCATCGCGGGCGGCATATTGCTGCTGTTCCTGGGTCTGGACATGGCCCGCGGCGACTTCCTGGCCATGTTCGCCGACAAGGATGCGCTGGCCGATTCCAAGGACGTGCGCGGCTATGCCCGCCGACGTTTCCAACGCCTGGTCGTGCCCTTCGCCATCCCGCTGATGATCGGCCCCGGCGCCATCTCGGCGGTCATCATCCAGGCGGGCGAGGCGGCCAAGCTGGGCTATGCCGGGACCATGGGCTCGCTGGTGGCGATCGCCGCGGCCTGCGCCGTCTCCTTCGTCTGTTTCGCCCTGACCGGGTCGCTCAGCCGCCTGCTGGGGGAGGTCGGCATGGCGATCATCGTTAAGGTGCTGGGCCTGATCCTGTGCGCCCTGGCGATCCAGTTCATCCTGCTGGGCCTGGGCGAGGCCATCCCCGGCATGATCTCCGGCGAGGTGACGACGCCTTATCCGGCGGCGAAATAGGCCGGGTTCAGTCGGCGTCGTCCTCGATGGCGTGAATGTCGTCATCCGTCAGGCCCAGGTGGTGGCCGATCTCGTGGATCAGGACGTGGGCGATCAGTTCGCCGATCCCCACGTCGCCGCGCTCGCACCATTCGTCCAAGATGGGGCGGCGATAGAGGAAGACCCGCGACGGCTCGGCCGCCGGGCCCAGGCTGTCGCGCCGGCCGATGTCCACGCCGTGATACAGACCCGTGAGCTCGAACGGATCCTCGATCTCCATCTCCGCCAGCGTCGCTTCGTCGGCGAAGTCGTCGATGCGGATGACCACCTCGCCCGCCGCCTGTTTGAAGGGGGCGGGCAGGGCGTCGAACGCCTCTTGCGCCAGGCGGGCGAAGTCATCGAGGGAGGGGGCGATCGGGTCGGTCATGCCCGCGATATCGCCGTCCCGACGCCCTGCCGCAACGGGGCGCGATGACGCGATTACGAGACTGCCGCTTTTTCGCGCGCTTGGAGTATGGTTAGCGAATCGGGGCTGAGACTCTTCTCCAGGGACACGAATGGCCGAGGCCGACATCGCCTATGTCGCCACAGCGGGCGCAGCCGGACTGGCCATGGCCGTCAGCGCCTGGGCCTTGCTGCTGCGTGGGCGGTTGCATGAGACCGCCGTCGTTGCCGAGCGCGAGCGGGTCGAGGCCCTGGCCGACCTCAGCCGTCATGACGCCATGCTGCGCGCCTTCGACGACGTCAGCCTGGCCCTGACGCCGGACGGGCAGGCGGCCGGTCTGCCGATCGGTTCGGCCGAACTGATCGCGCGGCTGGCGGGTGAAGACGCCGAGGCCGGCGCCGCCGTCCTGAACAAACTCCGCATCACCCACGGCGCCTTGATCGACGCCCTGGTTCATGAAGGTCAGGCGTTCGAAGGTCTGGTCGCGCTGGACGATGTGGAGCCTTGGCGGATCGAGGGGCGGGTCGCGGGCGGTTCGGCCTGGCTGCGGCTGTCGCCCGCCTCGCGCTTCACCCTGACCGGGGCGGATGCGACCGAAAGCGGCTTGGCCCTGCTGGGCGACGCCTCGCCCACCCCGACCTGGGTCGTGGACGGGACCGGAAAACTGGCCTGGGCCAACCGCGCCTGGCTGAACGAGACGAATGCCGAGAGCATCGACGACGCCGTCGAAAAAGCCGTGTCCTTCGACCGCGGCGCCGACGCCCTGGTCGCCGAGGCCGCGCGTCTGGGCGTGCGCCAGGAGGGCTTCCGCTGGACGACCGGCGGCGGCGCGCGGCGCGCCTGGCGCATCATCGCAGAACCGGCGGGCGGCGGCGCCGTCACCGCCTTCGCCATCGAGGTGACCGAGGCGGAAGAGACGCGCGACACCCTGCGCCGCCATGTCGACGCCCATGACGAGACGCTGAACCACCTGGCCGACGCCGTGGCCATCTTCGGTCCGCAAAAGCGGCTGGCCTTCCACAACACCGCCTTCCAGGCCCTGTTCGACATCGACGCGGCCTGGCTGGACGAACGTCCGACCCATGCCGAGCTGCTGGATCGCCTGCGCCAGCGCCGCAGCCTGCCCGAGGTCGTCGACTACGCCGGCTGGAAGGCGCGCGAGCTGGAGTTCTATGGCGCGTCGGAGGCCTCGCCGGACGACAGCTGGTCTCTGCCGGACGGGCGCACCCTGCGCGTCGTGCGCCAGCCGCACCCGCTGGGCGGCATTCTGCTGATCTTCTCGGACATCACCGACGAGCTGAAGCTGCGCAGCCGCTTCAACGCCCAGATACAGGTCCAGCGCGCGACGCTGGACAAGCTGAACGACGCGGTCGCGGTGTTCGGTTCGGATGGGCGACTGCGGCTGCACAATGAGGCGTTTGAGACCTTCTGGAACCTGTCGGCGGACAAGATCGCGACGGCCTCGGATTTCGACGCCCTGGCCGAACTGTGCAAGGCCGTGCTGCCCGATCCCGCCCTGTGGCTGGGGCTGAAGGCGCGCGTCGCCGATCCCGACCCTGAAAGCCGCGTCGCCATTTCCGGCGAGGGCCGGACGGTAGACGGTCGCGTCGCCGCCTGGCAGACCCGCCCCCTGCCGGACGGCGCGACCCTGGTCGCCTTCTCGGACGTGACAGCCCGGCGCGGGCTGGAACAGGCCCTGGTTCAGCGTGAACAGGCCCTGGCCGAAAGCCAGGCGTTGAAGCGCGAGTTCGTAGGCAGTGTCTCCTATGAGCTGCGCACGCCCCTGACGACCATCGTCGGCTATTCCGAACTGCTGGAGACGATGGGCGACCTGCCCGAGCGCAGCCGCCAGCACGCAGGCGCCATCCGCATCGCCGCCAGCCAGCTTGCCCGCTCCATCGACGACGTGCTGGACATGGCCCAGATCGACGCCGGCGAGATGGAGCTGTCGCTGGGCGATCTGCGGGTCTGCGACCTGCTGAGCCAGGCCGCCGAAAAGGTCCGGGCGCGGGTCGAGGGACGCGGCGCCACCCTGACCGTGTCCTGTCCCGCCGATCTCAAACCCATCCGCGCCGACGAACACCGCATCGGCCAGGCGCTGGATCATCTGCTGGAGAATGCGGCGCGCGCCGTGTCCGAAGGCGGGGCGGTGGAGCTGAAGGCGGAGACCGGCGCGTCCGAAATCCGCCTGACGGTGTCCGACACCGGGCGCGGAATCCCCTATCACCTGCAGGCCCACGTCTTCGACCGCTTCGTGCGGCGCGAGCGCGGCGGCCCCGGCGTCGGCCTGGCCTTGGTCAAGGCCCTAGTCGAACTGCACGGCGGCTGGGCCGAGGTCGAAAGCGAGCCGGGCAAGGGCGCCGCCTTCATCCTGCATCTGCCGCTGGGCGCCGCGACCACCGCCGCCGCGCCCGAGCTTCAGCTGGAACTCTAGCGCCGCGACGCCTTCGAGGCATCCCGCGCCGGGCCGAACTCGGCACCCGCGTTCCATTCCGGCCACTGATCGCCGTCCGCCAGCTCGCGACCGACGGCGTAGATCAGGGCCACATCGGCGGCGGCGGCGTCCATCGTCCAGGTCGAATCCCATTCGTCCGTGGGCTGATGATAGCGGTTCTGGACGTAGTCTCGGCTGGCGGCGCTGGCGCCGGTAAAGCCCGCCGCTGGGAACAGGGCCGGCACGCCCTTCAGCGCCAAGGGGAAATGGTCCGAACGATAGAAGGCCCCGGCCTGGGGCGCCGGATCGGCGATCAGGGTGCGTCCCGTTTCGGTCGCATGGCGCGCCAGAATGTCGTCCAGCTGGTTCTTGCCCTTGCCGATGACGACGACGTTCGGGTCGATCTCGGTCCCCGGCAACAGGCTGTCGACGTTGATGTTGGCGACCGTGGTCTCCAGCGGCCAGACCGGATTGGTGGCGTAATAGGTCGAGCCCAAGAGGCCCGCTTCCTCTCCCGACCAGGCGGCGAAGACGACCGATCGTTTCGGAGGTGGACCCTCGGCGAAGGCGTGGGCCAGTTCCAGCAGGGCCGCGACGCCGGTCGCATTGTCCACCGCCGCATTATAGATCTTGTCGCCCTGGGCGTTCGGCGTGCCGACGCCGTAGCCGTCCCAGTGGGCGCCGTACATGACGGTCTCGTCCGGGCGTTCGGAGCCGGGTATGCGGGCGATGACGTTCTTGGTCTCCACCTTGTCGGCGATCTGGCCGAAATCGACGCTCATCGTCAGGCCGGGCAGGACGACGGGCTTGAAATCTGCGCTGCGCGCGCTGTCCTTCAGGGCGGCGAAATCCAGGCCGGCGGCGGTGAACAGCTCTTCCACCTTGGCGCGCTGAATCCAGCCTTGGAACGCCGCACGCTCGGCGTCGGGGTTCGCGCGCACGATGTCGAACTTGGGCGCGGCCGATGAGTTCTGCAGCGTCGACCAGGGATAGCCGGCGCCGGCCGTCTCATGCACCACCAGCACGCCCGCCGCGCCGCGACGACCCGCCTCCTGGAACTTGTAGGTCCAGCGGCCATAGAAGGTCATGGCGTTTCCGTCGAACTTGCCCGCGACCGGATCGCCGTCGGGCGCCTGGAAGTCGGGATCGTTGACCAGGACGACGATGACCTTGCCGCGCACGTCCATGTCCTTGAAATCGTCCCACTGGCGCTCGGGCGCCGTTGCGCCGTAGCCGACGAAGACCACGGGAGCGTCGGTCACCGTGATGTGGTTGGTCGGCCGGTCGCTGGACACCAGAACGTCGGGACCGCGCTCCAGGCTGATGGTCTTGCCGCCAACGGTCGCGGCGACCGTCGCCGGACCGTCCTGGCGCGTGCGCGACAGATGGGCGACCTCGACGAAGGCGCCGTCCGGCCCGCCGCCCTCGGCCCCCGCCGCCTTGAACTGTTCGACCAGCCAGGCGACGGTCTTTTCCTCGCCGGCCGAGGCGGGGGCGCGGCCTTCGAAATCGTCCGACGCCAGAACCCGAACCGACTCATTCATCCGCGCGGCGTCGATGTTCGGCGCCGTCTCCTGCGCCAGGGCCGGAGAGCAGGCCATCATCAGGGCCAGGATGGAAACAGCGGGGAGGGCGTGGCGCATCGGATACTCCTGATCGAACCGCGCGACCCTGCCTTTCTCAGTCCCGGCTGTCGAGCCAGTCGATGACGCCCTGGGCCGCGACGACGCCGGAGGCAAAGCTGGCCTGAAGCAGATAGCCGCCGGTCGGCGCCTCCCAATCCAGCATCTCGCCCGCGATGAAGACCCCCGGTCGCGCAGCCAGCATCAGCCGCTCGTCCACGCCGTCCAACACCACACCGCCCGCCGAGGAAATCGCCCGTCCCAGTCCCTGAACGCCGGTCAGGGTCAGGGGCATGGCCTTGATCCGCTCGGCCAAGGCCCGAGGCGAGGCGGGCAGGGGGCCGGCCTCATACAGCAGGGCGACGGCGGCCGGCTCCAGTCCGACCACCTTGCGCAGATGGTTCGACAGGCTGGCCTTGCCGCGTGGCTTCGACAGGCGGTCGGTCAATTTTCCGACCGCCACATCGGGCTTCAGGTCGATCTGGATCTCGGCGCGCCCCGCCGTCTCGACCGTCGTCCTCAGCGCCGCAGACAGCGCATAGATGGCGCCGCCCTCGATGCCGTAGCGGGCGATCATCGCCTCGCCCCGCACCGTCCGGTCGCCATGGGTGACAGAGACGCCTTTCAGCGGCTGGCCCGCGAACCGATCACGGAACAGCGCCGACCAGGCCACGTCGAAGCCGACATTGGCCGGCCGCAACGGCGACACGGACGCGCCCTGCGCTTCCAGCCACGGCGCCCAGGCCCCGTCCGAACCCAGACGCGGCCAGCTGGCGCCGCCCAGAGCCAGGACCACGGCGTCGGGCCGTTCCAGTCGCTCCCCGTCCGGCGTCTCAAACACCAGCGCGCCGTCGCGCCAACCGCTCCAGCGCGAGCGCGTGCGGATCTGCACGCCCTGGGCCTCCAGCCGCGCCAGCCAGGCCCGCACCAGGGGCGACGCCTTCATGGCCTTCGGAAACACCCGCCCGCTTGAGCCGACGAAGGTTTCCTGCCCCAGGGCCTCGACCCAGGCGGTCAGGTCGGCAGGCGTGAACCGGTCGATCCAGGCGGCGGCCGTCGGCTGGGCGGGACCATAGCGGGTCATGAACCGGTCCAGCGGTTCCGAATGGGTCAGGTTCAGCCCGCCGCGTCCGGCCATCAGCAGCTTGCGGGCCACGGACGGCATCCGGTCGTGCACCACGACCGTCGTGCCCGCCTGCGCCAGCCGCTCGGCCGCCATCAATCCGGCGGGACCGGCGCCGATCACGTGAACGATGCGAGAGGTCGTAAGACTGGGCGACTGTTGCATGGCGTGGCTTTGCGCGCTTGCGGCCGCGCTGGCTATAGGCGTCGTCATCGCTATGTTCCCTACCATGAGCGTTGCCTTCACCCGCGAAGAAGATCTGGAAGCCACCGCCGCCGACCTGGCGGACCGCCCGATCTCGCCCCATCCCAATCTGGTCACGCCCGAGGGGCTGGCTGCGATCGAGGCCGAACTGGCCTCGGCCCGCGCCGCCTATACGGCCGCCCAGGTGCAAGGCTCGATCGAGAGCGACCGCACCGCCATGGCCCGCGCGACGCGGGACCTGCGCTACTGGTCCGCACGGCGCGCTTCGGCTCAGCTGATCGCGCCGACCGAGGACGATGGGGCCGTGCGGTTCGGGGGTTCCGTCTCCATCGAGCGCGAGGATGGGCGCGCCCAGACCTGGCGCATCGTCGGCGAAGACGAGGCCGATCCGGCCGCAGGCTCGGTCAGCCATGTCTCGCCCCTCGCCCGCGCCGTTATGGGCAAAAGGGTCGGCGACGAGGTGACGGTGGCCGGTCAGTCGGCCGAGATCGTCGCGGTCGGCTAGACCTCAGTTCTGGGCGTCGTCGTCGCCCAGCATATCCCGCATCATGTCCAGGATCAGCTTCTGCTTACGCGCAGGCAGGCGTGGCGCCAGGCGGGTGATCTCGACGCTGGTCTTGGTCGGACGGTGCTCGTGGTCGAAGGCGGGCGCCTCTTCGGCGACGCCGACCGTCGCGCTGCTGTAGCCGTCGAAGAAGAAGGGAATGCCGACCTTCATGAACTCGGCCATTTCGAACAGTTTCGAGGCCGAGACGCGGTTCGTGCCCTTTTCGTACTTTTGTACCTGCTGGAAGCTGACGCCGACGGCTTTGGCGAGGGCGGTCTGGGTCAGGCCAAGGTCGAGACGCTTTTCCTGAACGCGACGGCCGACATGGCGATCGACGGGATGCGGATCCTCGTCCTTTTCACGCGCCATCGCCGTCACCCTTCACCTAGATCGCTGCTTGATTCCCCTGGACCCTAGATCGCCGGACCGACGGCCACAAGGACAGGATGAACGCTGTTAGCACTGAGAAAAAGAACAGGAAATCGCCAAATCGACCGTAGGGCGTGACGCCCGTCGGACGGGGCAGGGGGGCGTCGATGACGCCCATGACGCCCGGCTCCAGCCGTTGGCCCGCGACGATCCGGCCCCACGGGTCGATCATGGCAGAAATCCCGGTCGGGGTGGCCCGCGCGATGGGCAGGCCGGTCTCGATGGCGCGATAGCTGGCCAGGTTCAGGTGCTGGCGCGGGCCCGAGGTCGCGCCGAACCAGGCGTCATTGGACGCATTGACGATCCACTCGGGCCGCCCGGCCGCGCCGGGCGTGAAGCCGGGATACAGGCTCTCGTAGCAGATCAGCACCTGCGCCGGCGGGGCCCCTGGAACCGAAATCGGGGCCGGCGTCGGTCCGGCGGAAAAGTCGCTGGGCATATGCACCAGGCTGCGCAGGCCGATGGAGGTCATGATCGACCCTAGAGGCAGGTACTCGCCGAACGGCACCAGCCGGTGCTTGTCATAGACGGCGGCGACCCTTAGTCCCGCCCCGCCCTCGTCGGCTAGGGCGAACAGGCTGTTGTAATAGCGCGCGCCCTCGGGCGCAGTCAGGTCCGGCTCGCCGCGCGCCAGGCCCATCAGCAAGGTCTGTCCGGGACGCAGGGCCCCCGCAATGGCCTGGGCGTCGGCTGAGGCGAAGACGTCGTTGGCCGAGGCGGGCAGGGCGCCTTCGGGCCAGACCACGACGTTGGGCGTGCGCGCCGCCGCCTGACCCGTCAAGGCGACATAGCGATCGACGATGGAGCGATAGGCCTCGGGCGACCATTTGGTTTCCTGCTTCACATCAGCCTGAACCAAGCGCACGACTGTGTCTGTGAACTGAAGATCCGACTGCGCCAATCTGACGGCGCCGAAGCCGCCGACGGCGATCAGGGTCAGGGCGCCCAAGCCCGCAGAGATCAGGCGGCTGCGCTTGTCGCCAGGTCCGATCAGGGGCGCGAAAGCCGCCGTGGCCGCGACCGTCACCAGGCTCAGCCCATAGACGCCGACGACCGAGGCGAATTGGGACATGCCGCCGCCCGCGCGCCAGGTCGCGCCGGCCGGATTCCAAGGAAAGCCCGTCAGCACATGACCCCGCAACCATTCGGCCGCGCAGAACAGGGCGGCGAACAGCAGCACCCGCACGGCGCCAAGCGGCGCGAACCGGCGATAGAGGGCGCAGGCCGTCCCCCAGAAAAGCCCCAGGCCTGCCGGCAGCAGGCTGGCCGCGAACGGCGCCATCCACGCCTGTTCGGGATTGACGAAGAACGCCTCGGCCACCCACCAGCACCCGACAAAGAAATAGGCGAACCCCGCCAGCCACCCCATCCAGAAGGCGCCGCGCACCGTGTCGGACCGCTCCGACAGGATCATCAGCAGCGGATAGCCCAGAAGACCGATCAACACTCCGAACGGCGGATGAGCGAAGGCCGTCCCGGCGCCGGCCAGCAGCGCCAGAACGATGCGGATCAGCCGCCACGTCAGGGCGCGCTTCCTGTCGGGCAGGGCGCGGATTGGGGCCGCGAAACGGTCCAGCAGGGCGTCGGGGAACATCGGGTCAGTCCTGCTCGGCGATATAGGGGTCGGCGACGCCGATCTGGGCCAGGATTTCGCGCTCCTCGGCCTCCATCTCCTCGGCCTCGGCGTCGTCTTCGTGGTCGCGGCCCAGCAGGTGCAGCACGCCGTGGACGACCAGATGGCTCAGATGATCGGGCAGGGTCTTGCCCTGCGCCTCGGCCTCGGTCGCGCAGACGCCGAAAGCCAGAACGATGTCGCCCAGATGCGGAAAGGCGTTCTCCGGCGCAGGGAAGGACAGGACATTGGTCGGCCTGTCCTTGTCGCGAAACCGGCCGTTCAGCTCGCGCACGGCGGCGTCGTCAGTCAGCAGGACGACGATATCGCCCTTCACGGCCCCCAGCGCGGCCTGTGCCGCGCGTTCGACGACGGCCTCGGCGTCCGGCAGGGCGACGGTCCAGGCCTCCGCCTCGACTTCAATCTCGATCATGCGGGGTCTTCGAGGTCCGGGGCGGGGCGTCCGCGCGCGGCGTCGGCGTCATAGGCGCGCACGATCCGCTCGACCATGGCGTGACGCACCACGTCGGAAGCCTCGAACTTCAGGATGCCGACGCCCTGAACCCCGTCCAGGATCCGCAGGGCGTGGGCCAGGCCGGAATCGCGTGGGTTCAGCAGGTCGATCTGCGACGGATCGCCCGTCACCACCATCCGCGCCCCCTCGCCCAGGCGCGTCAGCACCATCTTCATCTGCAGGCGGCTGGTGTTCTGGGCTTCATCGACGATGACGAAGGCGTGGCTGAGCGTGCGTCCGCGCATGAAGGCGATCGGGGCGGCTTCGATCTCGCCCTTGTCGCGGCGACGCTGCACGTCCTCGGCGCCCAGAATGTCGTTCAGCGCCTCCCAGATCGGGGCCAGATAGGGATCGACCTTTTCGTTCAGGTCGCCGGGCAGGAAGCCCAGCTTCTCGCCCGCCTCGACCGCCGGGCGAGTGATGACCAGCCGGTCCACCTGCCCCCGCCGTAGCAGCGATGCGCCATAGGCCGCCGCTAAAAAGGTCTTGCCGGTGCCCGCCGGGCCAACGCCGAAGCTCAGTTCGCATCGGCCCAGCATGTCCAGATAGGCGGCCTGCGCCTTGGTCTTGGGCACGATGGCGCCGCGCTTGCCGCCCGGCAGCGACACGCCCGCCGCCGCCATGCCCGGCGTGCCGCGACCGCCGCGCGCTTGGCCCAGAGAGGCGCGGACGTCGGCCTCGGTGACTTCGGCGCCCAGGGCCGCGCGCTTGGCCAGATCCTCGATCACCTGGCGGGCGTCCGTGCGGTCGCGTGCGCCCCCGTTGACTGAAACCCCGCCGCCCGGGGCCTCAACCAGCACCTTGAAGGCGTCCTCGATCAGGGCGACGTGGCGACTGTTCGGCCCGATGACCGCCCGCAGTTCGGCATCGTTCAAGGGGACGAATTCAGACTCACGCGCCATCAAGCGGCCCTTTCTTTTTGGGCTGTCGCCGAGCCTGCGGGACCCGGCTGATTGAGCCCGTCTGCTGTGAGCCGACCCGACAGACTGTTCTGCTGGCCGGCGATGATCTCGACCGGAACGATCTGCCCGATCAGATGATCCGCGTCATCGACGTGGACCGATTGAAGATATGGGGATCGACCGATCGCTTGGCGACGGTGGCCGTGCCGTCCCGGCTTGTCGAACAGGACGTTCAGCGTCCGGCCGGCCTGAGCCACATTGAAGGCGGTCTGTTGTTCCGTCAGCAGGGCGATCAGGCGATGCAGTCGATCCTTGACGACGTCCGGCTCGACCTGTTTGCCCATGCCCGCCGCCGGCGTGCCCGGTCGCGGCGAATAGGCGAAGGCGAAGGCCCCAGCGTAGTTCACACGCCGCACCAGATCCAGCGTGTCCTCGAACTCCCGATCCGTCTCACCGGGGAAGCCGACGATGAAGTCGCCCGCGATGGCGATATCCGGCCGCGCGACGCGGATCCGGTCGATCAGATCGAAATATTTCTGACGCCCGTGCTTGCGGTTCATCGCCCGCAAAATGCGATCCGACCCCGCCTGAACCGGCAGATGCAGATAGGGCATCAAGGCGTCCAGATCGCCATGCGCGGCGATTAACTCATCGGCCATGTCGTTGGGATGGCTGGTCGTATAGCGGATGCGGTCCAGGCCGGGGATCTCGGCCAGGGCATAGGCCAGTTCGGCCAGGGTCGCCTTGCGCCCGTCCGGCCGCTCGCCGTCATAGGCGTTGACGTTCTGGCCGAGCAGGGTGACCTCGCGCACGCCCCGATCCGCCAGTTGTCTCGCCTCTTCCAGCACCGCCGCCATGGGCCGCGACCATTCGGCGCCGCGCGTATAGGGCACGACGCAGAAGGTGCAGAACTTGTCGCAACCCTCCTGCACCGTCAGGAAGGCGGTCGGCCCCTCGGTGAAGCGGGCCGCGGGCAGGGCGTCGAACTTGTCGTCAGGAGCGAAGTCGGCGCCGATCCGTTCGCCCCGCGCCCGCGCCGTGCGGGTCAGAAGCTCGGGCAACTGGTGATAGGCCTGGGGACCGACGACGATATCGACGGCCGGTTGACGCCGCATGATCTCTTCGCCCTCGGCCTGGGCGACGCAGCCGGCGACGGCGATGGTCAGGTCCCCGCCGGTCTCACGCCGGATATCGCGCATCTCGCGCAGCTTGCCGAGCTCGGAATAGATCTTCTCGGCCGCCTTCTCGCGGATGTGGCAGGTGTTCAGGATGACGAAGTCGGCGGCCTTCACGTCGTCGGTGACGCCATAGCCCAGCGGGCGCAGCACATCGGCCATGCGCTCGGAGTCATAGACGTTCATCTGACAGCCGTAGGTCTTGATGAACAGACGTTTTTGGGGCGCCGTCTCGACTTGAGGAACCAGTGTCTCGGTCATCGTGGGCTTATGATCGCCCGCAAGCGTCGCGACAAGCCGAGCGTCAGCCCGCATCCACATCGGCGGGATCGACGCGCGCCGCATGGCGGGTGAAGATCAGGCCTTCGCGTTTGGACGGCTCGGCGCCCTCGATCGCAACGCCATAGAGCTCGAGCTTGTGGCCGATCAGCTGGAAGCCCAGCCGTTCCGCGATCTCGTTCTTCAGCCGCTCGATCTCGGCGTCGAAGAATTCGATCACCTCGCCCGACTTGGTGTCGATCAGATGATCATGGTGATCGTCGCCGGCCTCTTCATAGCGGCTGCGGCCGTCGCCAAAGTCGTGCTTCTCGACCACGCCCGCCTCTTCGAACAGGCGCACGGTGCGATAGACGGTGGCGATGGAGATGTGCGGATCGATGGCCGAGGCGCGGCGATACAGCTCTTCCACATCCGGGTGGTCTGCGGCGTTAGACAGCACCCGGGCGATCACCCGGCGCTGTTCGGTCATACGCATGCCGCGCTCGGCGCAGAGTTTTTCGATCCGGTCCATGCGCCTAGAATAGGGGCTTGGATCGCATCAGGGAAGCGTCAGGTTGGCGTGAGGCGCACAGAGGTCGCGGCTCATCACCAGCGCATCGATCCGCGATCCGTCGGCCCCCGCATAATAGGCTTTGCGGCGACCGATCGGATCGAACCCGGCACCCTCATAGAGGCCGCGCGCGGCGATATTGTCGTCGGCGACCTCCAGGAACAGCCGCGTCGCGCCGGCCTGGGCTGCAGCGACGGCCGCCCCCTCGACCAGACGTCGCCCCAGTCCGTGGCGGCGCGCGGACGGGACCACGGCCAGGGTCAGGATTTCCGCCTCGTCGACGACGGTCCGGATCAGGGTGAAGCCGTCGGGCTGGCTGACCGCCAGCACGCCTGGCTGAGACAACAGATCGGCGAAGGTGTCGGCGCTCCACGGCGCGGCAAAGGCCTGGGCGTGCAGGGCGGCGAGTGAGGCGGGGTCCGCCGCCGTCATGATGCAGGCTGGCGCGGCTGGCCCGGCAGGCGGCTGGGCGGCGTGGCGTCGGGCGCGCGCAGATAGAGCGGACGGGGCGGATGGGTCGCCGGATCGGCGGCGGCGGCGAGGCGCGCCAGCGCCTCCGGCGACGGCGCGACCCGGTCGTCCAGATGGCCGAAGGGCAGATCGGGGAAGGCCTGGGTCAGGACCGCCGCGCCATTGCCGACCAGAGCGACGCCCGGTCCGATGTCGGCGATCCGCCGCCCGGCCTCTTCCAGCGACAACGCTTCCTCGAGGCCAAGCGGCCCACCGTCGGCTAAGAGCCGCGCATAGACCTGACCGCGCCGCGCATCGATCAGGGCTGCGATAGGGCCGTCGTGATTGGCGAGCGAGGCGGCGAGCGCGTCCAGCGCCGACAGACCGACGACCGGAAGATCCAGCGCCGCGCCCAGACCCTGAGCAAAGGCCAGACCGACGCGCAGACCGGTGAACGAGCCCGGTCCAACCGTGACGCCGATCCGGTCCAGGCTGTCGAAACCACCGCCCGCCTCAACCATGACGTCGCGCACCAGGCCGCCGATCCGTTCCTGATGTCCCTTGGTCATCGGCTCAAAGCGCACGGCGAGCGCGCGATCGTCCTCGAACACCGCCGCCGTGCAGGCGCCGAGCGCCGTATCGATCACCAGAAGTCTCATGGGCGTCTTCTAGGCGGCGCGTTGCAGAACCGCCACCGCGTCCGGATCAGAGGGTCTGCTCGACCCGTGTCACCTCGGGCACATAGTGGCGCATCATCTGCTCGACCCCGGCCTTCAAGGTCGCCGACGACGACGGACAGCCGGCGCAGGCGCCGCGCATCCGCAGGTTCAGAACGCCGGTCGCCTCGTCAAAGGAATCGAACAGGATGTCGCCGCCGTCCTGGGCCACGGCGGGGCGAATGCGGCTGTCCAGCAGGGCCTTGATCTCGGCGACGATCTCGCTGTCGTCCTCGGCATGGCCGTCGGTTTCGCCGCCAACGCCGCGCGTCAGCGCCTGACCCGAGACGAAGTGATCCATGACGACGCCCAGGATCGGCGCCTTCATCTCGGACCACTCCGGCCCTTGGGGCTGGCGGGTCACGGACACATAGTCGGCGCCGAAGAAGACGCCGTCGACGCCTTCAACTTCGAACAGCGCCTCCGCAAGCGGAGAGGCCGTCGCCTCGTCGATGGTGCGGTATTCCAGCGCGGCGGTCGGCGACACGTCGCGGCCGGGCAGGAACTTCAGCACGTTGGGATTGGGCGTGGGTTCGGTCTGGATGAACATGGGCGGGAGATGCGCTCGCCCCCGCCCCGTTGCAAGACCCGAGCAGAACCTAGCGCCGCCTCAACCCGCCCAGCAGACCGCGCATCAGCTCGCGGGTCAGGGTCGACCCAGCGGTGCGCAGGACCGACTTGGTCAGCGCCTCGACCGGCGTTTCGCGGGTGGACCGGCGCGCAGGCTTCGCGGCCTCACGCGACTCCCGCGCCTCGGCCTGAGCCTGAGCCTTCGCACGCGCTTCGGCGGCCTTCTGATCGGCCTTGGCCTGGATGGCGGCGGCCTTGTCGGCCTCGGCCTGCGCCTTGGCCTGAACTTCAGCCTGATCGGCGGCGCTGTGGCGGTTGGCCAGGATTTCGGCGGCGGATTCGCGGTTCAGCACCTGCTCGTAAAGGCCCCGCACCGGGCTGGCGGCCATGACGGCGGCGCGCTCCGTATCAGTCGCTGGACCCAGGCGCGAGGCCGGCGGGCGGATCTTGGTGCGGGCCACGATGGTCGGCGCGCCCTTTTCGTCCAGCACCGACACCAGGGCCTCGCCCACGCCCAGACCCTGAATGGCCTCGGCCGTATCGAAGGCGGCGTTGGCGCGGAAGCTCTGCGAGGCGGCCTTCAGCCCTTTCTGTTCGGACGGCGTATAGGCGCGAAGCGCGTGCTGAATGCGGTTGCCCAACTGGGCCAGGACGCTGTCGGGAATATCGGCCGGGTTTTGCGTCACGAAATAGACCCCGACGCCCTTGGATCGGATCAGGCGCACGACCTGTTCGACCTTTTCCAGCAGGGCGCGCGGGGCGTCGTTGAACAGCAGATGCGCCTCGTCGAAGAAGAAGACCAGGCGCGGCTTTTCCGGATCGCCCACCTCGGGCAGCTGTTCGAACAGTTCCGACAGCAGCCACAGCAGGAAGGCTGCGTACAGACGCGGACTGTTCATCAGCCGGGTCGAGTCCAGCACATTGACCTGGCCCCGGCCGTCCAGACCGACGCGGATCATGTCTTCCAGCTTCAAAGCCGGCTCGCCGAAGAAGGCGTCGCCGCCCTGCTGCTCAACCTGCAACAGCGCGCGCTGGATGGCGGCGATGGAGGCCGGGGCGACATTGCCGACCTCGCGCCCGATCCGCTCGGCGTTCTCGCCCACATAGACCAGCAGGCTCCTCAGATCGTTGAGGTCCAGCAGCAGCAGACCTTCCTTGTCCGCGACGTGGAAGACGACCGTCAGCACCCCCTCCTGCACCTCGTTCAGGTTCAGCATCCGCGCCATTAACACGGGGCCGATTTCCGACACGGTGGTGCGGATGGGATGGCCTTTCTGCCCATACAGGTCCCAAAAGACGGTGGGGGCGGCGCGCGGCGTCAGGGTCAGGCCCATCTCGGCTGCGCGGGCGATCAGCTTCTCGTTCGGCGCGCCCACCTGAGAGATGCCTGACAGGTCGCCCTTCACATCGGCGCAGAAGACCGGCACCCCGGCGTCGGAAAAGCCCTGGGCCATGATCTGCAGCGTGACCGTCTTGCCGGTGCCGGTCGCACCGGCGACGACGCCGTGACGGTTGGCGCGATTGAACAGCAGGTTTTCCGGCTGGGCGGCGTCGGACTGGCCGAGGAACAGGCCGGGCAGGGCGTCGGGCATTAGGGTCTCCGATGGCGTCTCCGGCAAAGGTCTAGCGCGTTCCCTGCGCGCTCGGAACAGCGATTGACGGCGACGGCGGGCGGTTCGACAACACGATCATGAAAAACCCCATCGCCACGCCGTCTTCGGTCGCCGCTCGCAATGCCCTCGGCGTCATCGCCACGGTCGCGGCCGGGGCGGCGATCTACTGGCTGCGGGACATCCTGACGCCGCTGGCGATGGCCATCTTTCTCCTGATCATGATCGACGGGGTGAAGCGGTCGGTCGAGGCGCGCACGCCATTGAACAGCCGCATGGCTGGAATCGCGGCCCTGACGCTGGTGGTGCTGGCCTTCTTCGCCTCCATCGCCATCATCGTGAACGGGGCGGCGGGCTTCTTCGGCGAGGCGTCCGGCGTATCCCAGAACATCGGCCCGCGCATCGATCAGATCATCCGCGACGCCTATGGGCTGGTGCGTCTGGCCAATCCGCCGACGGCGCAGGATCTGATCAACGGCGTCGATGTGCGCGGCTGGCTGACCTCCATGGCGTTCCAGGTGCAGGGCATCGCTTCGGGCGCCTTCTTCGTCCTGATCTATCTGGGCTTTCTGCTGGCCTCGCAGGTCGGGTTCCGGCGCAAGATCGTCGCCATGTTCCCGTCAGAAGCCCAGCGCGACGAGGCGGTCGCGGTTTTCCAGCGCGTGCGCGGCGGGGTCGAGGGCTATATCTGGGTGCAGTCGGTAACCGGCGCGATGATCTGCGTCGTCGCCTGGATCCTGATGCGGGCGGTCGGGCTACAGAACGCCGAGTTCTGGACCTTCGTGATCTTCATCGTCGGCTTCATCCCCGTGCTGGGCGGGGCGGTGGCCGGTCTGGCCCCGCCGCTGTTCGCCCTGGTCCAGTTCGAAAGCTATTGGCCCGCCGCCATCCTGCTGGTCGGTTTGCAGGTGATCCTGTTCGTCGTCGGCAACTTCATCCAGCCGCGCATGCAGGGCGACAATCAGAACATCGACCCGGTCGTGGTGCTGCTGGCCCTGGCCTTCTGGGGCAAGCTGTGGGGCGTGGTCGGCATGTTCCTGTCGACGCCGCTGGCGGTCATGGCCATGGCGATCCTGGCCGAGTTCAAGGGCTCGCGCTGGATGGCGATCCTGCTGTCGGGCGACGGCGAGCCCTATGCGAACGAGGGCAAGACGACCGACAAGCCGAAATCGACCCGCCGCAAGCCCAAACCGGAACCCGCAGCGGAGGCCTGATCAGGGCTGCCAGCCGCTGATCTGGTCCGCGTCACTGTCGCCGGCCAGGGCGCCGCGCGTCTTCTTCACCTCGGCCCAGGCGGCGCGCAGCAAGGCGGGCACGCCTTCGCCCGACACGCCGGACACCAGCATGGGACGGCGACCGGCGACGGCCTCCAGTTCGGCGGCCTTCTCCTCGCGCGCCTCCGGCGTCAGGGCGTCGATCTTGTTCAGGGCCAGGATTTCGGCCTTGTCCGCCAGACCCTCGCCATAGGCTTCCAACTCGCCCCGAATGATGCGGTAGGCCTCGACGACATCGTCCTGGGTGCCGTCGATCAGGTGGATCAGGCTGGCCGAGCGTTCGACATGGCCCAGGAACCGCGTGCCGAGGCCCGCGCCCTCGCTGGCGCCCTCGATCAGGCCGGGAATGTCGGCGATGACGAACCGCTCTGACGGCGACAGGTCCACCATCCCCAGGTTCGGCGCCAGGGTCGTGAACGGATAATCGGCGATCTTGGGCTTGGCGGCGCTGGCGGCCGACAGGAAGGTCGATTTGCCCGCGTTCGGAAGACCCGCCAGACCGATGTCGGCGATTAGCTTAAGCCGCAGCCAGATCCAGCGTTCCTGACCGTCCTGGCCGGGGTTGGCGTAGGTCGGCGCCTGGTTGGTCGGCCCCTTGAAGCGTACGTTTCCCCAGCCGCCGTTGCCGCCCTTCAGCAGCAGCTTCACCTTGCCCGGCGTGTCCATGTCCAGCAGGACGGTTTCCTTATCCTCGTCCAGCACCTGGGTGCCGACGGGCACCTTCAGATGCACGTCCTCGCCCTTGCCGCCGTGCATCTGGCGCCCCTGGCCGTGGTGGCCGGTCTGGGCCTTGAAATGCTGCTGATAGCGATAGTCGATCAGGGTGTTCAGACCCTCGACCGCCTCGATCCAGACATCCCCGCCCTTGCCGCCGTCGCCGCCGTCCGGCCCGCCGTTCGGGATGAATTTCTCGCGTCGAAACGAAACGGAGCCCGCGCCGCCGTTGCCGGAGCGGATATAGATCTTGGCCTGGTCGAGGAACTTCATCGCGGGCTTATGCCGCAGAAGCGCGGCGAATTACAGGCCCGGCGACCCGGCGCTATTTCAGCGCCAGCGTCACCGTCTTGACGTCCACATATTCGTCGATGCCGTGGATCGAGCCTTCGCGGCCATAGCCCGACTGCTTGACCCCGCCGAACGGCGCGACGGCGGTGGAGATCAGTCCGGTGTTGACCCCGCACATGCCCGCCTCGATCCGCCGGCTGAATCGCATGGCGCGATCCAGGTCGCGGGTGAACAGATAGGAGGCCAGGCCATAGTCGCTGGCGTTGGCCTTCTCCAGCGCCTCCTCCTCGGTGTCGAAGGCGAAGACGGGGATCATGGGGCCGAACGTCTCTTCCTCGCGGAACAGGGCGTCGTCGCCGCCCAGGGTCACGGTCGGCTGGAAGAAGCGTCCGCCCAGATCGTGGCGCGCCCCGCCGGTCAGGACCCGGCCGCCGTCGGCCTTGATCGCCGCCACATGCTTTTCGACCTTGTCGATGGCCTTGTCCTCGATCAGCGGGCCGACTTTCACGCCGTCGTCGAAGGCGGGACCGACCACGATCTTGGCCACCTCGGCGGCCAGTTTCTCGGCATAGATCTCCGCGACCGACCGCTCGACATAGACGCGGTTGGGACAGACGCAGGTCTGGCCCGAGTTCCTGAACTTGCCCTTGATGGTCTCCGCCACGGCGAGATCCAGGTCGGCGTCGGCGAAGACGATCAGCGGCGCCGCGCCGCCAAGCTCCATCGACACCCGCTTCAGCGTTCCCGCGCACTGCTCGGCCAGTTTGCGGCCTACCCCGGTCGAGCCGGTGAAGGACAGTTTGCGGATGTCCGGGCTGTCGGTCAGCGCCTTGCCGATGGTGGCGGCGTCCCCGGTGACGATCGACAGGGCGCCTTTCGGCAGGCCCGCTTCATAGGCCAGTTCGGCTAGGGCGATGGCGGTGAAGGGCGTCTGGCTGGCCGGCTTGACCACGGCGGTGCAGCCTGCCGCGAACGCCGGCCCCAGCTTTCGCGTCAGCATGGCGGCGGGGAAGTTCCAGGGCGTGATCAGGGCGCATGGCCCGACCGCCTCGCGATAGGTCAGGATCAGGTGGCCCAGCGGACTGTCCTGAGTCTCGCCGATCAACCGTTCGGCCTGGCCGGCGAACCATTTCAGGAAGCCGTTGGCGTAGTTGACCTCGCCCTTGGCCTCTTCGAACGGCTTGCCGTTCTCCAGCGCCATCAGGGCGCCCAGGCCTTCCAGGTTTTCGTCGATCAGCGCCGCCCATTTGCGCAGGAAGGCCGCACGCGCGTGCGGATCGGATCGCGACCAGGTCTTGAACGTCTCGCTCGCCGCCGCGATGGCCTGTTCGGTCTCGTCGGCGCCCAGATCGGGGACGTGGCCGATCACATCGCCGGTCGCCGGATCATCGACGGCGATGCCGCCGCCGTTGGCGGGTACGGCCTTGCCGCCGATCAGGGCGTGCTGGCGCAAGAGTTTAAGGCCGGCGTCGCGGGCGGTGTGGTTCACGGGGGGCTCCTGTCGCGGTCCTGAAACGAACAAGGCCCCGACGATGCGGGGCCTTGCCGGTCGAATGCTGCAGCCTGGGCTGCGGCCGTCGATTAGTTCTTGGCGTCTTGGGCGGCGCCGGTCACGGCCTGGCCGGCGGCCTGGGTGTCGCGGCCCACGCCTTCGACGGTGTTGCAGGCGGCGGTGGTCAGGGCGGCGGCGGCGGCGACCAGAACGAAAATCTTGCGCATAGGGGAAGCTCCAGGGTTGGCCGGGGTGAAACTCCGCCGGTCTCGCCTCATCAACGCGACGCCAGCGCTGCGGTTCCGGGCGTCTTGTCCGCCGGATCGACCGGCGCGAGCGCTTCTGGCGTGGCGAAGATCATGCGGGCGATGGTGCCGCCGCCGGGCGGGGTGGCGAACTCGGTCTCCCCGCGCAACTGTTTGGCGAAGGCGCTCATCAGGGTGCGGCCCACCCCGACCTCGGCGCCGGCCTGGGCGCCGGGCCCGTTGTCCTCGACTTCCAGAACCGATTTCTCGCCCTGGACGCGGAAGCGCACCTTCAGCTCCCCGCCGCTGCCGGCGAAGGCGTGCTTCTGGGCGTTTGTCACCGCCTCGACCAGCCACAGCGCCAGGGGCGCCAGTTTGTCGGGATCGACGTGCAGAGAATCGGCGTCCACCGAACTGATGACCACCGGTCCGCGCCCGGCCTCGCTGGCGACCAGTTGCCCCACGAGTTCGTTCAGGAACTCGCGCGCATCGGCGTGGCGAATGTCGTTGCTCTGATACAGGGTGCGGTAGATCAGGGCCAAGGCCGAGATGCGCTGGCGCGTATCACCCAGCGCCGCCTTGGCCGGCGCATCGGTCAGGGCGCGCTGCTGCATCGACAGCAGGGACGAGATGATCTGAAGGTTGTTCTTCACCCGGTGATGGATTTCGCGCATCAGCGCGTCCTTCTCCGCCAGAGCGTCGGTCAGTTCGCGGTCACGCACGGTGATGGCCTCGGCCATCTCGTCCAGGGTGCGCGCCATGGTGCGGATTTCGGACGGGGCGTTCATCGCCTGCAGCGGACGCACCGAGAACCGGCCCTTGGCGTAGATGGCCGCGACCCGCTCCAGATAATCCAGCCAGCGAATGAAGATCCGCTCCGACAGCAGCATCACCGCCGCGAACGCCGTCAACCACGCGCCCAGCGGCAGCAACAAGGTGCCGATCGGATTAAGCCGCGCCCACGACAGCCACCCCGGCGCCGGGGCCGACAGCAGAGCATAAAGATCGCCGCCGGCCAGGGCCGCGCCCGCATAGTCGCGGCGCTGGTTCTGCGCATCCTTGGCCTCGAACACGGCCGATCCCTGGTCGCGCGCCCGGTCGACCCAGCCCGCGATGTCGTCGCCGGCCGACAGTTTGAACACGTCGGGATCGCTGGCCGTCAGAATACGACCCGCGCCGTCGGTCAGGGCGGCTTGAGCGCCCGACGGCAGCGCGGCGTCCGTGACATCGGGTTGCAGGGCGGAGAAGGGGATCACGGCGACCATAGCGCCGTCGAACCGGCCCATCGGCCGCTCGGCGCGTGTGGCCACGATCAGCGCGCCTTCATAGCCGGCGCCATCGGGGGCGCGCATGACGACCAGTTCTTCACCATTGCGCAACCGCTGGAACCAGGTCGCCTGGGCGGCGGGCGCCACGCCGGATCTCACGCCGTCCGCCCGGCCCGAGGCACAGACCGCCTCGCCCGTCGGGCTGACGCGATAGAGACCTTCATAGCCTTCCAGACGTCCGACCAGCGCCGTCAGGCGCGGTGCGCAATACGGGCCGACCGCATCGGGGCTGAGCGCGCGCAACAGCACCTGCGCGCTGTCCAGCTTGGCCTTGGCGCTGGAGGCGCTGCGTTCGGCCGCCAGTTGAAGGTCCACCTGCCGGTCGTCGGCCTGTCTTTGGAAGTCCGCCTGGGTCTGGATCAGGCTCAGCACGAAGATCGGCAGGAGGGCCATGGCCATGGCCGCGCCCAGACGAAAGCGGATGCCCTGAAAGCGATCCGTGCGACCGAGCCGCGACCGTGAGGTCTCCCTGGTCGTCTCATTCACCGCAGATCAGCTCCGGGCGCCGGCCAGCCTGTCGGCCTCACCGAGAATCGATCGCATGGCGTCGCCTGCCGCCTTGCCGTCGCGGCCGTAACCGCCCCGTTCCAGGGTGGCTTGCAGCGCACGCCGTGCGCGGCTGACGCGGCTCTTCACCGTGCCGACCGCGCAGCCGCAGATTTCGGCCGCTTCTTCGTAGGCGAAGCCGCCGGCGCCCACCAGGATCAAGGCCTCGCGCTGCTCTTCGGGCAGGGTCTTCAAGGCTTGACGCAGCTCGTCCAGAGCAACGGGCGCCTCGGGATCGTCCACGGCGACCAGGGTCCTCTCGGCGGCTTCTTGATCCAGCTGCGACTGACGCCACGAGCGGCGTTTTTCGGAATAGAACTGGTTGCGCAGGATCATGAAGGTCCAGGCCTTCATGTTCGTGCCCATCTGATAGCTGGCGCGCGCGTCCCAAGCCTTCATCATGGCGTCCTGCGCCAGATCGTCGGCTGCGGTCGGATCGCCGGTCAAGGTCCGGGCGAAGGCGCGCAGATGCGGGATCAGCAGGACCAGTTCGTGCTTGAAGCCCTCGTCGTCGGCCGACGCGGGTTTGGGGGCGGCCCCAAGGCGTGAGGTGCTCATGCGGCGCTGTCCGAAGACTTGGCGTCGGCGCGTTTCAGAATATCGAGAAACTCATCGGGCACGGGTTCGTTGACGACCTCGTCGAACATGTGTCGCAGCTTAACGCCAATGGCCTGCTGGCGAAGGCGAGCTTCTTCAAGCCCTGCCTCCCCCTTCTGGTCGCCTTTGGGACGAGAGGAGTCCGGAGAATCGATCATAGACAGAGCCAAGCCCACCCAACTGTCATCGCGAAGAGATGTCGGTCTCAAACGTCATCAGACCGGCGGGGTTCCTGCATGAACGGCTTTTAATGCTAAAGCTTGTTCGCGGCGGCGGAACCGTGATGCGAATGTGACGTTTAAGCTGGCTATAACGCCCTGCCTTGCCGGTCGGGCTGTGATTTGTCGGGGACTATCTGAATGAGCCTTCTGGCCAGACTCGCGCCGCATCTTCCTTATGTGCGCCGTTACGCACGCGCCCTGACCGGCGATCAATCCACGGGCGACAACTATGTCCGTGTCGCTCTGGAGGCCCTGGCGGCCGGCGAACAGCAACTGTCGGCTGATATGACGCCGCGGGTCGCCCTTTATCATGTCTTCCACGCCATCTGGTCCTCGACCGGCGCGCAACTGGAAACCGGCACGCTGGAAACCACGGGCAGCGACGCCTCGCAGCGTCTGCTGCGCATCGCGCCGCGCTCCCGTCAGGCCTTCCTGCTGACGGCCCTTGAAGGCTTCACCCCTTCGGAAGCCGCGCAAATCCTGTCGGCCGATCCGCGGGACGTGGAGCGTCTGATCGCCGACGCCCAGGCCGACATCGACGCCGAACTGGCTACCGATGTTCTGGTCATCGAGGACGAGGCCATCATCTCGGCCGATATCCAGAGCCTGGTCACGGAACTGGGTCACCGCGTCACCGGCACCGCCACGACGCACGACGAGGCGATCGACGCCGTCGCCCGCCACAAGCCGGGCCTGGTTTTGGCCGACATCCAACTGGCAGACGGCTCGTCGGGCATCGATGCGGTCAAGGATATCCTGAAGACCATGGACGTGCCGGTGATCTTCATCACCGCCTTCCCGGAACGCCTGCTGACCGGCGAGCGTCCTGAGCCGACCTTCCTGATCACCAAGCCCTTCCAGCCGGAAACGGTGAAGGCGGCGATCAGCCAAGCGCTGTTCTTCCACCCTTCACGCCAGAAGGAAGCCGCTTAAAGCGCGGTCGTTCGCCGGCGACAAGATTGGCCTCGGTCCTTCGGGATCGAGGCCTTTTCTTTGTTTTGCGCCGCTATTGATGGGCCGAGGTACGAAACCGCAAAAAAAGCGATCCACCTCGGGAACCGGCTTCGGGCGCCGCCGTTATCGGTCCGTGGAGGCGGCGACGCCCCCCGACTTGATCTGCGAAAGCTGATCATGCCGCCTCCGCGCCTCATTCTCGATGATGCCACTTCAAAGCGATCCGCAAGGGTCGCTTTTTTCTTGGCGCACACCTCGACCGAGGCCGCCGTCGCGGCCAAGATGGTGGTCAAAGAAAACGCACGGAGAGACGCCAATGGCTTCGACAAGCGGCAAGACGAACCGTCAATGGGTGCTGCGCCAGCGCCCCAAGGGCCTGATCCAGCCCGGCGATCTGGAACTGGTGGAGACGGCCATCCCTGATCTGAAAGAGAACGAGGTGCTGGTCCGCACCGTCTATCTGTCGCTGGACCCGACCAATCGCACCTGGATGAACGATTCCGAGGGTTATCTGCCGCCGGTCGGCCTGGGCGAGGTCATGCGCGGCCTGACCCTGGGCGTGGTCGAAGCCTCGCGATCCAGCCGCTTCAAGGCCGGCGATGTCGTCATGCCGACCTCGGGCGGTTGGGCCGACTATGCGGTCGTGCCGGAAGGCGGTCTTCGCCCGGTCCACCGTGCGCCAGGCCTGCCGTTGACGGCCAATATGTCCGTGCTCGGCATGACCGGTCTGACCGCCTATTTCGGCGTCACCGATGTGTTGAAGGCCAAGGAAGGCGAGACCATCGTCATCTCGGCCGCCGCCGGCGCGGTCGGCTCCATCGCGGGGCAGATCGCAAAACAGCGCGGCTGCCGCGTCATCGGCATCGCGGGCGGCCCGCAGAAGTGCGCCTGGCTGACCGACGAACTCGGCTTTGACGCGGCCATCGATTACAAGAACGAGGATGTGGGCGAGGCGCTGGACCGTCTGGCCCCCGACGGCGTCGATCTGAACTTCGAGAATGTCGGCGGCGACATCATGATCGCGGTGTTCAACCGGCTGAAGGTCCACGGCCGGATGGCGGTCTGCGGCCTGGTGTCCTCCTACAATGCGACCAAGGCGCCGCCTTCGCCGAACTTCGCGCGCATCATCACCCATCGCCTGCACGTCCAGGGCTTCCTGGTCTTGGACTACGCCCCGCGCGCCCGCGAGATGGTGGCGGAAATGGGCCCGTGGCTGGCGGATGGCCGTGTGAAGTGGAAGGTTCACGTCGACGACGGGCTGGAAGGCGCGGTGGGATCGTTGAATCGCTTGTTCACCGGCGATCACGACGGCAAGCTGCTGGTTCGCGTTTCCGAAGAACCCGCCTGAACCCAAGGTCTGCGCATGAGCGATCCGCTGCACGTCCATTTCGAAGACCTGGAGGTGGGGCAGGTCGTGCCGCTGGGCGCCTGTGCGGTCGATCAAGGGGCGCTGGACGTCTTCATCGAGCGGTTCTCGCCGGGCTGGGACGTGGCCTACGGCGCCCCGGACGCCATGGTCTATGTGCTGTGGAGCCGACTGGCGGCCGACAAGTCCGGCGGCTGGGCCCAGACGAAGGTCCTGGCCGTCGATGGGCTGCGTTACATGCGCAATCCCCCGGCGGGCGAACTGCTGCGGGGTCGCATGACGGTGATGGGCAAGGATCCGGTCGGAGACGACAAGGGAATCGTCATCGCCTCGCATGACCTTCTGGACGAGGCCGGGCGTCTGGTCTTTTCCTGCCTGACCCGGGCGCTGTTCTCGCGCCGCTGAAACGAAAAACGCCCCGCCGGCGAACCGGCGGGGCGTTGATCGATCGTCGACAGATGAGGTTTTAGTTGACCGAGGTCGGGGCCTGGGCCTGACGCATCACGGCCATCGCGATCAGGCGATCCCAACCGACCAGCGACACCAGGTGGGCATAGATCTGGCCCAAGGCGCCGTTGTCGCGCAGCTCGACCAGCTTCTCGGCGGGCAGGGCGCGCAGCTTGT
>NZ_DAMBJX010000001.1:77185-112531 GCF_032067225.1 Brevundimonas vesicularis
GCTGACCCGGCGTGCCGTCGGGATTGCGCGGCGTGAAGTGGGCTTCGCGGATGTCCAGCAGGTCCAGATCCTTGACCAGGGCGACGAAGCCCTCGGTGCGCTGGCGCTCCTGTTCGAAGTTGTTGCAGAACTCCATCGCCATGTTCGTGTAGTCGCTGGGCTGGCCGTCGACGAACAGCGGGTTCTGGCCGCCTTCGGCGACGATCGAGGCACCGCGGTCGATGCACAGGATCAGGCGCTGGTTCTGCTTGTCGTCGGCGAAGACGAACGGATAGCGGCGCACATAGGCTGGCACATAGGCGTCGGCGCGGAACTCGCCGTCGGGCGCGACGAACAGGTTCTCGTTGGAGCTCAGGCCCATCACGGCGACCGGCTGGCGGTTATCGCCGGTGAAGATGATCGGATAGGACAGGGCGGCGGCCGAGAATTCGGTGACAGTCAGCGGCACGATATTGGTCTGGGCCACGAAGGCGTAGGGCTTGTCGCTCGGGTTCACGCCCAGGCCGCCATGGACGCTCTGATCCAGCGGTTCGGGGTTGGCGTAGAAGAGGACGTTGCCTTCAAGCGGCGAATTGTTCGTGTCGGTCATGAAGCGAGGACGCTCTGGTTAAAGATCGGAGGCGCGCCTTCTAGCCCAACGCCGCGCAACCGGCAAACCCGCGATGCGTCGGTTGCAGTGGGGGTCGCCAGCCATTAGCTGTGGCGTATGGGTTCCGCCTGCGATCATGACCATGACCACTCCGGCCTGAACGGCGGGGCGCTGGACCGCGCCCTGGCGGCGGCCGAGGCGCGCGCGGTCCAGCAGGGCGAGCGGATGACCGCCCAGCGCCGGCGCGTCCTGGCTCTGCTGCTGGAAAGCGGCGAGCCGGTGAAGGCCTACGATCTGATCGCGCGTTTTGGCGAAGACGGCCAGGCCGCCAAGCCGCCGACCGTCTATCGCGCGCTGGAGTTCCTGGAACGGCTGGGCATGGTCCACCGCATCGCCTCCATCAGCGCCTATGTCGCCTGCACCGACGATGGCGAGGCCGCCCACGCGGCCGCCTTCTTGATCTGCGACTGCTGCGGCGCGACGCGCGAGGTCAGCGGCCCGGACCAGAGCGCCATGAACGCCGCCGCCTCAGCCGCCGGTTACGCCATCGTCCGCACGACGATCGAGGCGCACGGTCGCTGCGCCGCCTGTCGCGACGTCGCATGACCATGGATGCGGCGTTGATGTCCCCACCGCGTCGCCTGTCCGTGCCGATCGACAATCGCTGGGGCGCCGGCGAGATGGCCGTACTGGATTTCGGCGATCCGAACCGGGCGGTCGATCTGATCTTCTCCCACGCCAACGGCTTCAACGCCGCCACCTATCGCAGCCTCTTGTCGCCGCTGTCGGCGTCCTTGCGGATCTGGGCGCCGGATCTGCGCGGCCATGGCCGGTCTGCACTGCCGACCTTCGCGCGACCCAAGACCAGCTGGCTGGACCACCGCGACGACCTGCTGGCGCTGCTGGAGGCCATCGACGGCCCGCCCGTGGTCATGGCCGGCCATTCGATGGGCGGCACGGCCTCGCTTCTGGCGGCCGCCGTCCGGCCGGATCGGGTGTCCAGCCTGGTGCTGTTCGATCCGGTGATCTGGAAACGCTCGGCGGTCTTCGCCTTCAACCTGCCCTTCGCCCACAAGCTGATGAAGGCGATCCCCATCGCCAAGGCCACCCTGCGCCGTCGCAGCCAGTTCGACAGCCGCGAACAGGCCATGGCCGCCTATCGCGGGCGCGGCGCCTTCAAGGGTTGGCCCGACATGGTTCTGGCCGACTATCTTTCCGAAGGCCTGAGCGAAGGCGACGGCGGGTTCAGCCTGACCGCCGCGCCGGCTTGGGAAGCGGCCAACTATGCAGCCCAGGCGCACGATCCGTGGCGGGCCATGAAACGCTATCCCGGCCCGGTTCGCATCCTGAAGGCCGAACACGGCGCCCTGACCCATGTGCCGGTTCAGCCCCCAGGGCTGCCCAATGTTTCGGTCGAGGTCGTGTCCGGCGGCGGGCACCTGTTCCCCATGACCCATGCCGACGTGGCGCGCGACGCCCTGTTCGACGCCGCCGTCTGAGAACGAATTCTGTAGGCGGAGCATGGGCGCGCGCTATAAGGGCGCCGCTGAGCATAACGCCCGCCGCCCGAGACGCCGCTTGTCCTTCTTCCACGCCGGTCCCGCGCCCAAAGGCGCCGGCCCCCGCTCCGGGGCGCTGCGCGACGGTTTGATCCTCGCTCCAGGCATGAAGGTCGGTCTGTTCGGCGGCTCCTTTAATCCCGCCCACGACGGTCACGCCCATGTCGCCGAGACCGCCATGCGCCGTCTGGATCTCGACCGGGTCGTCTGGCTGGTCTCTCCGCAGAACCCCTTGAAGGACGCTCGTCACAGCGCGCCGCTGGACGACCGCATGGCCTCGGCGCGCCAGCATGCGCGTGGTCCGTCGATGATCGTCTCGGATTTCGAGAGCCGCGCCGGCGTCGCCTGGACGGTCGACACTCTACGCCTTCTGGTCGCGCGGCATCCCGGCGTGCATTTCGTCTGGCTGATGGGATCGGACAATCTGGCCAGCTTCCACCGCTGGCGCGGTTGGACCGACATCATGCGGCTGATGCCGGTGGCGGTCATCGCCCGGCCGGGTTCGCTGCTGGACAGCCGCACGGCGCCGGCCGCCGCCCGCTTCGCCGGTTTCCGCATTCCGGCTCAGCAGGCGGGGCTTCTGCCGACGCTCCAGGCCCCCGCCTGGACCTATCTGACGGCGCCGCTAAACCCCCTGTCGTCCACGGCGATTAGGACCGGCGGAGGCGTGCGCGCGACCTCGTGATCGCCGGATGATTCGGGCGGCGGTTCACGTTGCGGCCCATCCGTGCTAGAGGGCTTCTTTAGTCAACGCTCCCGGAGCCCTCCGCTGACCCCCTCGCCCGCGTATGATACGCAAGACGCCGCCGTCTCGAATACGGCGCACGAGATGGACCCTATCGAACCTCTCCATTCCGAAGACGGCTTTGAATCCGACGCCTCCCCGCGCGGCTTCGATGATTCCGCTCCCCGCCCCGTCGGCTCCACGCCGCTGGAAGAAGCCCTGCTGAGCCGCCTCGACGAGGACAAGGCCCAGGACATGGTCCTGATCGACCTGAAGGGCAAAAGCGCCATGGCCGACACCATGATCGTGGCGTCCGGTCGTTCGCACCGTCACGTCGGCGCCATCGCCGACCACCTGCTGCGCACGCTCAAGGAACAGGGCCTCGGCAAGGCCAAGGTCGAGGGCCTGCCGCACTGCGACTGGGTTCTGATCGACGCCGGCGATGTGATCGTGCACCTGTTCCGCCCGGAAGTGCGCACCTTCTACAACATCGAAAAGATCTGGGCGGTTGATTCCGCCCACCGCATGGTCCGCGACTGACACCATGAAGCTGAGCATCGTCGCCATCGGCCGACCGGGCCGGGGGCCTGAAGCGACGCTCGCCGACGACTACGCCAAGCGCGCCACCCTGTCGGGACGCGCGCTTGGCCTCGGTCCCCTCGAACTGGTCGATCTGGAGGCTCGCAGACCCGGCAAGACGCCGGAGGCTGAGCTGATCTTGGCTGCCGCAGAGGGCGCGCACCTGATCGCCTGCGACGAGCGCGGCAAGACCTATTCCTCGCGCGCCTTCGCCGACCACATCGCCAAACTGCGGGATCAGGGCGAGCGTCGCCTCGTCTTCGCTATCGGCGGGGCGGACGGGCTGGACGCCAGCGTGCGCGACGCTGCGTCCTCGACCCTGGCCTTCGGTCCCCAGACCTGGCCCCACGCCCTGGCGCGCGCCATGCTGGCCGAACAACTGTATCGGGCCGTGACCATCCTGGCCGGATCGCCCTATCATCGCGACTGACATGCGTCGCGCCATACCCTTATCGCTGGCCCTCCTGACGGGTTTCGTCTGCGCCGCCCCGGCGATGAGCAACCAGGCGCCCGAAAGCGAACTGTCGCGCATCCAGGCCGAATACCGCGACGAGACGGTGCGCGCCCGTCGTCTGCGCGCCGACGCCGACGCCGCCAAGACCGAACTGGCCCAGTTGGAGCGCCGTCTGGCCTCGTTGCGGGCCGACGAACAGACCGGCGACCGTCAGATCGACGATCAGCGCGCGCGCCTCCAGCAACTGACCGAGCGCGAGGCCGAACTGGTCACGGACCTGGCGCGCGAGCGCGGCGCTCAGGGCCGTCTGCTCAGCGCGTTGCAGATGATGAGCCGCCGCCCGCCGCCGCCCTTGCTGGTGCCCGCCGACAAGGCCATCGACACCGTGCGCGCCTCCATCCTGCTCAAGGCCATGACGCCGGATCTGGAAAGTCGCGCCAAGGTGCTGGCCGCCCGTCAGGCCGAGATCATGCGCATCCGCCGCCTCGCCGTCCTGTCCTCGGAGCGACTGCTGACGACCGAGAGCGAGCAGGGCGACCGGCGCGGCGAGATCGAGGGGCTGACGGCGCGCAAGACCGCCCTGACCGCCGTTCTGAACGCCGAGGCCCGCGCCGCCGAACGCGCCGCCGCCGTGCTGGAGCGCCGCATCCGCGAACTGGGCGGCGCGGTCCCGACCACCCAGGCCGAAGAGACGCCGACCGCTCGCCTTCCGGCCGGACGCGGTCGCCTCAGTTCGCCCGTCGCCGGCGCGCCCAGCCAGACTTGGGGCGCCGGAACCTCCGGCTGGCGCTGGCGGGCTGACCGCGCGGCCGTCACCGCGCCCGCCGACGCCAAGGTCGCCTATGCCGGGCCGCTGACGGGGTGGGGCAATGTGGTGGTGCTGGACCTCGGTCCCGGCTGGCGCGCCGTCATCGCCGGGTTGGAAAGCGTTGATGTGGGGCCGGACGCCCGGGTCTCGGACGGCCAGACTCTGGGGCGCAGCGGCCCGGACGGCGATGTCTATTTCGAACTGCGCCGTGACGAACGGCCGATCGATCCGGGACCGTGGTTGCGTTGAACCCGCAATAGTCCTTTGCATTCTCGTCTGACGCTGATTTTATCGGCGGGACGCCGCGTCGCCACGATTTGGTCGTGAGGACGGGGCCTTAACCTTCCCACGGGCGCCCACAGTGATCGGCCCGACCGAAAGAGACCGAATGCGTAAACTGCTCCTCGTCGGCTGCGCCGCTCTGGTGCTCGGCGGATCCGCCGCTGCTGTCAGCAGCCAGACCCCGCGAAACGAAACCTTCCGCATGCTGGAGCTGTTCGGCGACGTGGTGGGCATCGTCGAGCAGGCTTACGTCGTCCCGGTCGACAACAAGAAGCTGATCGAGGCCGCGCTGGCCGGCATGATGACGGCGCTGGACCCGCACTCCAACTATCTGCCGCCCTCCAACTACGATGACCTGCGCGAGCGCACCGAAGGTCAGTATTCGGGCGTCGGCCTGACCATCAGCGCCGACGGCGGCATGGTGAAGGTCATCTCGCCGATGGACGACAGCCCCGCCGCCAAGGCCGGGGTCCAGGCGGGCGACGTGATCTCTTCGATCGAGGGCCAGAACGCGGCGGGCCTGACGGTCAGCCAGGTGTCCGAGAAACTGCGCGGCGCCGTGGGCACCAGCGTCAAAGTGACCTTCCTGCGCGACGGTTCAGACCCGCTGGAAGTGACCCTGACCCGCGAGGTCATCAAGGTTCAGTCGGTCACCGGCCGGGTCGAGGGCGACTTCGGTTATCTGCGCGTCTCGACCTTCAACGAGAACACCGGCCGCGAGCTGAACGAAGCCATCGCCAAGATCAAGGCTGAGAAGCCGGGCGTGAAGGGCTATGTCCTGGACCTGCGCAACAACGGCGGCGGCCTGCTGAACGCCGCCATCGACGTCTCCGACGCCTTCCTGGAACGCGGCGAGATCGTCAGCCAGCGGGGCCGCAAGCCTGAGCAGATCCAGCGCTATTCCGCCAAGCCCGGCGACATCACCGGCGGCCTGCCGCTGGTCGTCCTGGTCAACTACGGCTCGGCCTCGGCGTCGGAAATCGTCGCCGGCGCCCTGAAGGATCATCAGCGCGCGACCATCGTGGGCCTGACCAGCTTCGGCAAGGGTTCGGTCCAGACCGTGATCCCGCTGCGTCAGGGCCAGGACGGCGCCTTGTCGATCACAACCGCGCGCTACTACACCCCCTCGGGCGCCTCGATTCAGAAGATCGGCATCGAGCCGGATCTAGAAGTCGCGCGTTCGGAGGCCGAGGCCCGCATCGTCTCGCGCTCCAGCTTCATCTATTCCGAAGCCGCCTACGCCACGGCCCTGGACGCCTCCATCGGCGCCGAGCGCAAGGGTCCGCACACCCCGCGCGAAGCTCCTGGCGACAAGTTCGATAAGGAAAAGGACTATCAGCTTCAGCGCGCGCTGGACGTCCTGCGCGCCGGCGGCGACCTGTCGAAACTGTCGGCCCCGCCCGAAGGCATCGTCGTCACCGAACCGGGCTCGACGCCCAAGCCCGACGCCGAACCGGCGGCGGACGAACCGAAAGAAGAATAGATTGGGAAAGGGCGGCGCGAGCCGCCCTTTTTCTTGCGCCTAGGACAGTCGGTCGCGGAAGGCCGAATAGTCGAAGTCGCGCACCGTCCTCAGCGTATTCGTCTGCGAGTTCCACAGCACGATGGACGGCAGCGGCACGCCGTTGAAGGTGTTGGTCTTCACCATCGAATAGTGGGCTTGGTCCAGAAACGCGATCCGCGTTCCCGGCGCCGGCCGCTCGGCGAAGACGTAGTCGCCGATGATGTCGCCGGCCAGGCACGACGGCCCGCCCAGCCGCACCGTCACCCCATGTTCGGGTTCTTGCAGCAGCGCGGGGCGATAGGGCGCCTCGATCACATCCGGCATATGGCAGGTGGCGGAGATGTCGGTGATGCCGATGGGCATGCCGTTGTCGAAGACGTCCAGCACCTCGCCGATCAGTATGCCGGCGTCCAGCGCCACGGCCTCGCCCGGCTCCAGATAGACCTGAACCCCGTGCCTGGCCTGCAGATCGCGCACGAAGGCGATCAGATCGTCGGTCTGATAGTCGGCGCGGGTGATGTGGTGCCCCCCGCCCAGGTTCAGCCATTTGATCCCGCCCAGCAGCGGCGCCAGCTTGGGCTCCACCGCCGCCCAGATGCGCGACAGCGGCTGGAAATCCTGCTCGCACAGCGCATGGATATGCAGACCATCGATGCCGATCAGATGTTCGGCCGTCAGTTGCGAAACCGGAAAGCCCAGGCGCGAACAGGGCTGGGCCGGGTCGTATTTGGCGACCTCCCCTTCGGAATGTTCGGGGTTCAGCCTCAGGCCGATCTCGAACACCTGCCCTCCAGCCCGCGCCTTGGCGATCAGGTCGGCGAAACGGGCGATCTGGGCCGGGTTGTTGAAGATGACGTGATCCGACAGACGCAGGATCTCGGGCAGGTCCTGCGCCGTATAGGCCGGCGAATAGGTGGTGAGCTCGCCCTTGTAGAACTCGCGCGCCAGCCGCGCCTCCCACAGACCCGAGGCGCAGACCCCGTCGAGGTATTCGCCGACCACATCGGCCAGCGACCACATCGAAAACGCCTTCAGCGCCAGAAGCACGCGCGCCTCCGCCCCGTCGCGCACGCCCTTCAGCACGGACAGATTGCGACGGATGGCCGCCTCGTCCACCACGAAGGCGGGCGAGGCGACGCGGTTCAGGTCGAAATGCGCAAAGGCGCCCGGATCGCCGGCCTGGGTCTGCATTCAGTCGGTCCGATCAGAAGTCCAGAGGGGCGTCCAGATCCTGAACCTTCCACGGCAGGCCGTGCTTGTTCAGCATGTCCATGAAGGGGTCGGGGTCCAGCTGCTCCATGTTGAACACGCCATCGCCCTTCCACTGGCCGGTCACCATCAGGGCCGCGCCGATCATGGCCGGCACGCCGGTGGTGTAGCTGACGGCCTGGTTGCCGGTCTCGGCATAGGCCTCTTCGTGGTCGCAGATGTTGTTGACGTAGACCGTCTTCTTGACCCCGTCTTTCAGGCCGGTGGCGATGACGCCGATGTTGGTCTTGCCCTTGGTGATCGGACCCAGAGAGGCCGGCTCTGGCAGCAGGGCCTTCAGGAACTCGATCGGAATGATCTCGCGGCCCTGGAACGACATCGGCTCGATCGAGGTCATGCCGATGTTTTCCAGCACTTCGAGGTGCTTCAGATAGCTGTCGCCGAAGGTCATCCAGAAGCGGATGCGCTTGATCTCGGGATAGAACTTCGCCAGCGATTCCAGCTCCTCATGGTACATGAGGTACATGTTCTTCGGACCCACGCCCTCGAAGTCGAAGGTCTGTTTGTGGCTCAGCGCCGGGCCTTCGACCCACTGGCCGTTCTCCCAGTGACGCGAGTTCGCCGTCACTTCGCGCAGATTGATCTCGGGGTTGAAGTTGGTCGCGAAGGGCAGGCCTGTGTCGCCGCCGTTGCAGTCCAGGATGTCCAGCGTCTCGATGGAATCCAGCAGATGCTTCTTGATGTAGGTGGTGAAGACCGAGGTCACGCCGGGGTCGAAGCCCGAACCCAGCAGCGCCATCAGGCCGGCGTCCTTGAAACGGTCCTGATAGGCCCACTGCCACTTGTATTCGAACTTGGCCTCGTCGCGCGGCTCGTAGTTGGCGGTGTCCAGATAATCGACGCCGGCGGCCAGGCAGGCGTCCATGATCGACAGGTCCTGATAGGGCAGGGCCAGGTTCACGACCAGTTCGGGCTGCACCTTCTGGATCAGCGCCGTGGTCGCCGCCACGTCGTCGGCGTCGATGGCCGCCGTGTCGATGTCGACGCCGAAGCGAGACTTCACGGACTGGGCGATCGCATCGCACTTGGACTTGGTGCGGCTCGCCAGGGTGATATGCGAGAAGATGTCCGCGTTCATCGCCATCTTGTGGACGGCCACCGAACTGACGCCGCCTGCGCCGATAACCAGCACCTTGCTCATCTGTGCTTCTCCCGAAGTCTGAAACCCTGGCGACAGCGCCGCCCCTATAAAGGGCGCGGCTCTTAGCACGATGATGACAATCCGCTAAATCCCCGCGCCGATATTGGCTCTTATAGCGTGACCGGATCGCTCCGGTTGCCTTTGTAAGGTTTTTCCGCCATAAGCCGCCGCTTCCGACGCAAGTGAACCTGCGTCTCCACCGGGACGACCCTCATTTCGATGAGACGAGCCCGGCGAGAACCCTCCGCCGACGTGATCGTCGCCGGGGGCTGTTGTCGTATGGAGCCGTTTCACCCGTCGCTATGAGGTAGTGAATGTTCGAGGCTCTGAACGAGCGGCTGACAGGCGTCTTTGACCGGATCACCGGGCGCGGCGCCCTGTCCGAAAAGGATGTCGCCGAGGCGATGCGCGAAGTGCGCGTGGCCCTGCTCGAGGCCGACGTCGCCCTGCCGGTCGTCAAGGAATTCATCGCTTTCGCCACCGAGCGCGCGACCGGCGAAGAGGTCATCCGTTCGGTCAAGCCGGCCGATCAGGTGGTCAAGATCGTCTATGACGGCCTGATCGAGATGCTGGGCGGCGAAGAGCCGGTCCCGCTGAACACCAACGCCAACCCGCCCGCCGTGGTGCTGATGGCCGGCCTTCAGGGCTCGGGCAAGACCACGACCTCGGCCAAGCTGGCGCTGCGCCTGACCAAGTTCGATCGCAAGAAGGTCATGATGGCCTCGCTGGACACGCGTCGTCCGGCGGCGATGGAACAGCTGGCCACCCTGGGCAAGCAGATCGAGGTCGCCACCCTGCCGATCGTGGCGGGCGAAAGCGCCGTCCAGATCACGCGCCGGGCGCTGCAATCGGCGAAACTCCAGGGCTTCGACGTCCTGATCCTCGACACCGCCGGCCGCATCACCCTGGACGAGGGGCTGATGAACGAGGTGGCCGAGGTCGCCGACATCGCCAAGCCCGTCGAGACCCTGCTGGTCGCCGACAGCCTGACCGGTCAGGATGCGGTGCGTACCGCCAAGGCCTTCCACGAGCGCCTGCCCCTGACCGGCCTGGTCCTGACCCGCGCCGACGGCGACGGTCGTGGCGGCGCCATGCTGTCGATGCGGGCCGTCACCGGCCTGCCGATCAAATATCTGGGCGCCGGCGAAAAGGTCGATGCGCTGGACGTGTTCGACGCCCGTCGCGTCGCCGGCCGCATCTTGGGCCAGGGCGATATCGTCGCCCTGGTCGAAAAGGCCAGCCAGGATCTGGACCAGGCCAAGGCCGAGAAGATGGCCCGCAAACTGGCCAAGGGTCAGTTCGATCTGGACGACCTGGCCGGCCAGCTTCAGCAGATGAAGCGGATGGGCGGGCTTCAGGGCATCATGGGCATGCTGCCCGGCGTGGCCAAGATGAAGGGTCAGATGGCCGAGAGCGGCATCGACGACCGCATGATCCTGCGTCAGGAAGCCATCATCTCCTCGATGACCAAGGCCGAGCGCAAAAAGCCCGACCTGCTGAACGCCTCGCGCAAAAAGCGGATCGCCGCCGGCGCCGGCGTCGATGTGCAGGACGTGAACCGGGTTCTGAAGCAGCATCGGCAGATGGCTGATGTGGTCAAGTCGATGGCGCGCGGCGGACCCAAGAAGATGCAGCAGATGGCCGCCATGCTCGGCGGCCTTGGCGGCGGCGGCATGCCCGGCATGGGCGGCGGCCCCGACATGGCCCGCCTCAAGGCGCTGGGCGGCGGCAAGATGGCCGAACCCTCCGCCGACGATCTTAAAGCCATCCAGGACCGGCTCGCCGGACTGGGCGGCGGACAACCTCCGGGAGGTCTTCCTGGCCTGCCGGGCTTCCCTCCCAAGAAATAACGACTTCCTAGAAAGAGACCTGAAATGCTGAAGATTCGTCTGGCCCGCGGCGGCGCCAAGAAGCGCCCCTACTACCACATCGTCATCGCCGACTCGCACTCGCCGCGCGACGGCAAGTTCATCGAGAAGGTCGGCAGCTACAACCCGATGCTGCCCAAGGACGGCGCCACCCCGCGCGTCGCCCTGAAGGTCGAGCGCATCGCCGAATGGCTCGGCAAGGGCGCCCAGCCGACGGACCGCGTCGCCCGCTTCCTGTCGCAGGACGAGACCCTGGGCCAGAAGGTCAAGTGGACGCAGTCGAACAACCCGAACAAGGGCGCTCCGGGCAAGAAGGCGCAAGAGCGCGCCGCCGAACGCGCCCAGCGCGAAGCCGACCGCCTGGAAGCCGAAGCCGCCGCCAAGGTCGAGGCCGCTGAAGCCGCCGCCCGCGCCAAGGAAGAGGCCGCCGCCGCCGCCGAAGCCGCCAAGAACGCTCCCGCTGCTGAAGAAGCGCCCGCCGAAGAGGCTCCGGCCGCTGAAGAGGCTCCGGCTGCTGAAGCGACCGAGGAAAAGGCCGAAGGCTAAGCCTTTCGGTTTGACGATGATCAGGGCGGCGTCTTTCGACGCCGCCTTTTTCATGGGTTAAGAACGCGCATGACCACGGACACCAGATTGATCCTCGTCGGCCAGGTCGGCGGCGGCTTCGGCGTGCGGGGCGAGGTGCGGGTGACCGCCTTCACCGCCGACCCCTTGGCGTTGACCGCCTACGGCCCTCTGCTGCGCGCCGACGGGACCGTGGCCCTGACCCTGACTTCGACGCGGCCCGACAAGAACGGCGTCGTCGGCCGGGCCAAGGAGATCACCACCAAGGAACAGGCCGACGCCCTGCGCGGCCTGAAGCTGCACGTCCCCCGCGACCGGTTCCCCGAGCCGGACGAGGACGAATTCTACCTCGCCGATCTGCTGGGCGTTCAGGTCCGCGACACGGCGGGCGCCGTCATGGGCACGGTGAAATCGGTCCAGAACTTCGGCGCCGACGACATGCTGGAGATCGCGCCCACCGCCGGCGGCCCGACCTGGTATCTGCCCTTCACCAAGGAAGCGACGCCGGAACTGCATCTGGCCGACGGCTGGCTCATGGCCGTTCCGCCGACCGAGGTGGGCGAGCGCGAGCCGGACTGAAGTTTCGTCACCGCTCCCGTCGGTGTTGCGGATGGGCTGGGCGGCGCCGACATAGGCCTATCGCAATAGCCGAGGCCGCACCCATGACCGACCTGTCCGCCTTCCCGATCACGCAACGCTGGCCGGCCCAGCATCCCGATCGCATCCAGCTCTACTCCCTGCCGACGCCGAACGGGGTGAAGGTTTCGATCATGCTGGAGGAGGTCGGCCTGGCCTATGAGCCGCACCTGATCGACATCACCAAGAACGAGACCTGGGGGCCGGAGTTTTTGTCGCTGAACCCCAACGGCAAGATCCCCGCCATCCTCGATCCGAACGGCCCGAAAGGAAAGCCGCTGGCCCTGTTCGAATCCGGCGCCATCCTGATCTATCTGGCGGAGAAGACCGGCAAACTGCTCTCGGCCGACCCGGCGACCCGCTACGAGACGATCCAGTGGGTCATGTTCCAGATGGGCGCGATCGGCCCGATGTTCGGCCAGCTGGGCTTCTTCCACCGTTTCGCCGGCAGGGAGTATGAGGACAAGCGCCCGCGCGACCGCTACGTCGCCGAAAGCCGCCGCCTGCTGGGCGTACTGGAGACGCGGCTTGCCAATGACGGGGGAGAGCCCCGCGACTGGCTTGTCGGCGACTATTCCATCGCCGATATCGCCACCCTGGGCTGGGTCCGCAACCTGATCGGCTTCTACGAAGCGGGCGAAATCGTAGGTTTCGCCGACTTCCCGCGCGTCGCCGCCTGGCTGGAGCGCGGCCTGGCCCGCCCCGCCGTCCAGCGCGGCCTCAACATCCCGGCGCGCGACTGATCTGAACCTCGCCCCGTCGGTCGCGTTGTCTGTTCACACCAACAGGAGCGCGACCGATGGGCATCTTCTCTTCGATCTGGAACAAGATCACGGGCCACAAGCCGAAGGCGGCCCCCGTTCCGCCGCCGGCCTCGACCGCTGGAATCCCGGCTCCCAACGCTGCGCCGGCCCCGACCGCCGCGCCGGCACTGCCGCCCGTCGATGTCGAGGCGGTGCTCAGCGATCTCGCGGCGTCCAAGGGCGGCGGCGGCAACTGGCGGACCTCGATCGTCGATCTGCTGAAGCTGCTGGACCTGGATTCCAGCCTGGCGGCCCGCAAGGAACTGGCCGAGGAACTGAACGTCCACGCCGGCGAGCACGGCTCGGCCGAACAGAACATCGCCCTGTCCAAGGCCGTCTGGAAGAAGCTGGCCGAAAACGGCGGTCAGGTCCCGGCCTCGCTGCGCGACTAGCCCCCTGAGCTGGATCAGGCCGTCGGTCTGATCCAGCGCATGGCGGCCAGAGCGGCAAAACCCACGACCAGACCCCAGAAGGCCGATCCGACGCCGAACAGGGTCAGGCCCGAGGCCGTCGCCGCAAACGTCAGCACCGCCGCCTCGCGCGATCCGACCTCCGTCATCATGGTTTGCAGCGCGCCGGTCAGCGGCGCGATCAACGCCAGACCCGTCACCGCCGCCAGCACGGCCGGCGGCATGGCGATAAACAGCCCGGCCAGCGGCGCGGCGAACAGAGCCACGACCAGATAAAGACCGCCGTAGATCACGCCCACGATCCAGCGCTTGGCGACGTCGGGGTGCGCGTCCGGCCCGATGCAGATCGCCGCCGTGATCGCCGCCAGATTGACCCCATGCCCGCCGAACGGCGCGATCAGCAGGCTGGCGACGCCGGTCGACAGGATCAGTCGGTTGGCGGGCGGCGGATAGCCGGCGCTCTGCAGCACCACCAGTCCGGGCAGGTTCTGCGCCGCCAGCGTCACCAGAAACAACGGAAAGCCCAGGCTGACCGCCGCCTTCCAATCGAAGACGGGCGCGACCGGCTCCAGATGCCCGAACAGGTCGGTCCCGGCGGGCAGGGCCAGCTGCCCCCGCATCGTCAGCACCGCAAAGGCCGCCGCCAGCACGGCGGGCAAGGCCCAGGTCGGCCACAGCCGTCTGAAGATCAGGAACACCGCGATCAGCCCGACGACCAAGGCCGTCTTGTCCGGCACGACCTTGAATAGTCTCAGCACGAAGGGCAGCAGCACCCCCGCCAGCATGGCCGAGGCGACGGCCGCCGGTATCCGCGCCGCCAGCCGCCCAAGCGCCGGGATCAGGCCGGTCAGGATCATCAGCAGGGCGGCGAAGACGAAGGCGCCGATCGCCGTCGGCCAGGACAGCCCCAGGGTCGAGGCCGCCAGCAGGGCCGCCCCCGGCGTGGACCAGGCCAGCACGACGGGGATCTTCAGCCGCCAGCTCAGCAAGGCGCCCGGTGCCCCGATGCCCAGGCACAGTGCCGTCACCATCGATCCGATCTGGCCCGCGTCTGCGCCCAAGGCCTGGCCGGCCTGAACGACCAAGGCGACCGTCCCGCCAAACCCGATCACCGTCGCCACGGCGGCGGACGAAAAAGCCGAGGCGGGCAGGGTGCGCATGGAAAAGGCCGGAGCAGTCATGCCCCGGCCTTAAACCGTCGTCTTGGATGGCGGAAGGCTGGGATCCAGCCCTCCTTGATCAGCCCTCGATGTCTTCCGGCAGGCCCACGGCGTGGAAGCCGGCATCGACGTGGACGACTTCGCCCGTGGTCGAACGGCCCAGGTCCGAACACAGCCACAGGGCCGCGCCCGCGACGCCCTCCATCGAGGTCTCTTCCTTGATCAGCGAGAACTGCGCCGACTTGGAGTGCAGGCCGCGCCCGCCCGAGATGCCTGCCAGCGACAGGGTGCGCATGGCCCCGGCCGAGATGGCGTTGACGCGGATGTTCTTGGGACCCAGGTCGCGCGCGATATAGCGAGTCGCCGCTTCCAGTGCGGCCTTGGCCACGCCCATGGTGTTGTAGTTCGGAATGACCCGCTCGGACCCCAGATAGGTCAGGGTGATCAGGCTGCCGCCGTTCGGCATCAGCTTGGCGGCGCGCTTGGACACGTCCACGAAGCTGAAGGCCGAGATGTTCATGGCCAGCAGGAAGCTGTCGCGCGTGGTGTTGTCCACGAAGCTGCCCTTCAACTCATCCTTGTTGGCGAAGGCCACCGAATGGACGACGAAGTCGATCGTGCCGAAGGTCTTTTCCAGTTCGGCGAAGGCCGCATCCATCGAGGCGTCGTCAGTGACGTCGGCCGGGATCAGCAGCTTGGCGCCGACGCTTTCCGCCAGCGGACGCACGCGGCGCTCCAGGCTCTCGCCCAGATAGGTGAAGGCCAGCTCGGCGCCCTGGGCGGCCAGCTGCGAGGCGATGCCCCAGGCGATGGAGCTGGAGTTGGCCACGCCCATGATCAGGCCCTTCTTGCCCTTCATGAGGTCGCCGGTCGGCATGTTCCAGCCTTCGGAAGTCGCCATGGTTCGTCTCCTGATGATTTGCGCGGAGGGTTAGCAGGGGCGGGCGTAAACCGGAACCCCCGCCGCCTTCCCTTGCGTTACAGCAGGCCCGCGATCGCCTGGCGCGCCGCGTCGCCCAGGTCGGGGCGTTTCAGGGCCAGGGCGACGTTGGCGCGCAACAGGCCGATCTTGTCGCCGCAGTCGTGGGTCACGCCCGCGTATTCGACGGCGGTGAAGCTCTGGTCCGCCATCAGTCGCGCCATGGCGTCGGTCAGCTGGATTTCGCCGCCCGCGCCCTTTTCCTGCGTCGCCAACAGGTCGAAGATTTCCGGCTGCAGGATGTAACGGCCCGAGATCGACAGGTTGGACGGCGCGGTTCCGGCGGCGGGCTTTTCGACCATGCCCTTCATGACGATGCGCGAACCGTCGCGGCTGACCGGATCGACGATGCCGTATTTGTGGGTCTGATCTTCCGGGACGGATTCCACGCCGATGATGTTGCCGCCGGTTTCGGCATAGACCTCGGCCAACTGCTTCAGGGCGCCGGGCTGAGAATCCACGATGACGTCGGGCAGGATGACGGCGAACGGCTCGTGGCCGATGATGTCGCGCGCGCACCAGACGGCGTGACCCAGGCCCTTGGGCTGCATCTGGCGGGTGAAGCTCATCTCCCCGGCCGAGGCCAGTTCGGCGTTCATCATCTCCAGGATGTCAGTCTTTCCCTTGGCCAGAAGCTGGGCTTCCAGCTCGATCTGGTGATCGAAATAGTCCTCGATGGCGCCCTTGGAGCGGCCGGTGACGAAGACGATGTGCTCGATCCCGGCTTCGCGCGCTTCTTCGACGATGTAGGACAGGATCGGCCGGTCGACGACGTTCAGCAGTTCCTTGGGGGTCGTCTTGGTGCCGGGCAGGACCCGGGTGCCGAGGCCCGCGACGGGCAGTACGGCCTTGCGCAGACGCGCGGGCGTGGTGGTCATCAAATCATCCTGACAGCTATCCCGCCCCTTCTACCCGGTGCGGACCGGCGAAAGAAGGGGCGGAACGGCGGTCGGGTTCCGCCCTATTTGGCGGGGCGGGCCATCGGGGTCATGGCGGCGATGGTCGCGCGCTGGGCCAGCAATTGGTCTTCCGGCAGCGGGATCAAGCCACGGTCGGCCAGATAGCCGCCCTTGCCGGCGGCGCCTTCCGACAGGAACTCCTGCACGAACTGCTGCAGGCCCGGAATGACGCCGATATGAGCCTTCTTCACATAGATGTAGAGGCTGCGTGACAGCGGGTATTCACCGCTGGCGATGGTGTCAGCGGTCGGGGCGACGCCGTCGATGGTCTCGGCCTTCACCGTGTCCAGGTTCTGCTCCAGGAACGAATAGCCGAACACGCCCAGCGAACCCGGCGTGCGGGTCAGGGTTTGGACGATAGCGTTGTCGTTCTCGCCGGAATCGATCCAGGCGCCGTCCTCGCGCAGGGTGTGGGCGATGCCTTCAAACCGGTCCTTGTCGCCTTCGATCGCCTTGACCGCCGGCACCAGCTTGGCGCCCGGCGTCATGCCCAGCTCCAGGAAGGCGTCGCGCGTGCCCGAGGTGGGCGGCGGGCCATAGACCTGGATGCGCTGGTTCGGCAGGCCGGCGTTGACCTGGTTCCAGGTCTTGGCCGGATTGGCGACGAACTGACCGTTGGCGCCCGGCACTTCCTTGGCCAAGCCTTCGTAGAGGTCGTTCAGTTCGAAGTTGAAGCCGTTGCCGTTACGGGCCGTGGCGATGACGATGCCGTCGAAGCCGATTTTGATCTCGACGATGTCGGTGACGCCGTTCTTGGCGCACAGGTCGAACTCGGACTGCTTCATCTGACGCGAGGCGTTGGCGATGTCCGGGGTGGTCGGGCCGACGCCCTGGCAGAAGGCCTGAATGCCGCCGCCGGTGCCCAGCGATTCGACACGCGGGGCCGCGCCGCCCGAACCGCGCGCGAAGGTCTCGGCGACCCGCGTGGCGAAGGGGAAGACGGTCGACGAACCGGCCGCCCAGATGCCGGAGCGCGCGCCGGAGGCGGAGCCGCCGCCGCCGTTGTCGCCACAGGCCACCAGGGCCAGAAGGGCGGCGGCCGAAGCCGCCAGTTTCAGTGTGCGCATCATCCAAGGCTCTCCCTGAGCATCGATTTCGCGATGCTTAGAGCAGAGGATTATGACAGTCCCGAGAATGGGCCCGCGAAAGGGACCGCCGCCGCTACAGCAGGCGGCGGCGCATCACCTGCGACAGGGTGTCGATCAGGGTCACGGCGACGACGACGACGATGACGATGGCCGAGACGGCGCGGAAATCGAACGCGTTCATGCTGTCGAACAGCACCTGGCCGATGCCGCCCGCGCCGATCAGGCCCAGCACGGTCGCGGACCGGCTGTTGGATTCAAAACGGTACAGGGCGAACGAGGTCCACAGCGGCGCGACCTGAGGCAGGACGCCCCAGACGATCTCGTGCAGCTTGCCCGCGCCGGTGGCGCGCACGCCCTCGACCGGACCCTTATCGATCGACTCGACGGCTTCCGAGAACAGCTTGGCCAGAACCCCGGCCGTATTCAGGGTGATGGCCAGGACGCCCGCCAAAGGCCCCAGGCCCACGGCGGTCACGAACAGCAGGCCGATCACCAGATCCGGCACCGAACGCAGCAGGTTCATGATCCAGCGCACGGGCGTCACGACCCAGACGGGCGCGATGTTGCGCGCCGCCGCCAGACCCAGCGGAATACCCAGGATCACGGCCAGGAAGGTGCCCCACAGGGCGATCTGCACCGTCTCCCACATCTTGGCGACGAACATCTTCCAGTCGCTGAAGTCGGGACGCAGCAGGTCGTGGACGAACAGCTGGGTGCTGTCGTTGCCGGCGAACAGGCGCGAGATGTTGCCCAGATCGACGGCGTCGATGCTGTACAGCAGGACGGCGGCGACGCCGCCCCAGACCAGGACGTCGGCGACCCAGGCGAGGGCCGACTTCTTGGGCGCCGCCGGAATCGCGACGGCGGGAGACGCGACTGCGGTCAAGGCCGGACCTCACGCAGGCTGCGCAGGCGTTGAAGCTCGCGCTCGGCGGCGGCGGCGGCGGCAGTATCGCCCTTGGCGCGGGCCTCGCCCAGTTTCTGGTCGGCGATCATTTCGCGGATCGGGTCCAGATAGCTGTCGTCGGCGGCGGTGAAGCGGGAATATTCCAGGTCTGCCAGAACCTTGCGCTGGCGCTCGGCCTCGGCGCCTTCGCCTTGGCCATAGGTCAGGAAGAAGCTGCGGATCTTTTCCTTCAGCGCCGGATCCAGGTCCTCGCGCACGACGATGCCGCTCTCGGGGATGGGCGGCGAGGTCCAGATTTCCTCGATCTGGCCCGCCAGCTGCGGGTTTTCCTTGCGCATGAAGATGGTGTTCACGCTGTTGGAGGTCGCCACGTCGATCACGCCGGTCGCCACGCCGAAGGCGTTGGCCTGGTGGTTGGCCGAGCGCACAGTCTTGAAGCACTGGCTGGGCACCACCCCGCGCGGATTGAACAGGAAGGTCAGCGGGGCCAGGGTGCCCGACGTCGACTGGGCGTCGCCGATGCCGAAGTTGTACTTCTTGCCGCACGCCATGACCTGATCCAGCGTGATGCCCGATCCCTTCTTGACGATCAGGGTCGACTGATAGCTGTCCAGACCCTCGCGGTTGACGGTGCGGGCGATGACCTCTGCCTTGGCGCGATCAATGGCCTCGACCTCAGGCTTGGCCGAGAACCAGCCCACCTGTGTGTGGTTGCCGCGCATGGCCTCGACCAAAACGGTGTAGTTCGAACCGAAGTAAGGCTTCACTGGCACGCCGATGGCCTTGGACATGTCGTCCAGCAGCGGCTGCCACAGCGGGCCGGCCGAGGCCTGGCCTTCGGCGGACAGGATCGAGAAGGTGATCTCGCTCGCTGCGCCGCCCGCAGCCTTCTTGTCCTCGCCGCCGCCGCAGGCCGCCAGGCCCAGGATCATGACGGCGGCGCCGGCCGCAGCGAACAGGCGGCGAGTAGGGGAAATGCGCGACAGGCTCATGCCTTGGTCTCCCAGAACGCGTCCTCGAACTCGGGACCGTAGATTTCGATCAGGCGCTTTTGGTCCAGCGCCGTGGACGGGCCGTCATAGACGATCTTGCCGCCTTGCAGGGCGATGACGCGGTCGCAGTAGCGGATGGCGTAATCGACCTGGTGCAGGGTGACGATCACCCCCATGCCGTCGCGCTTGTTCAGTTCGACCAGCAATTCCATCACCTTGCGGGCGGACACAGGGTCCAGCGAGGCGACGGGTTCATCGGCCAGAATGGCCTTGGCTCCCTGCACGATGGCGCGGGCGATGGCGCCGCGCTGCTGTTGGCCGCCGGACAGGGTGTTGGCGCGCTGGGCGGCGTAGTCGCTGACGCCGACGCGGTGCAGGGCCGCCATGGCCTTGTCCTTGTCCGCCTGCGGCCACAGGCCCAGCAGGCCCTTCCATCCGGGCAGACGGCCCAGCGCGCCCAGCATGACGTTGGAGAACAGGCTCAGTCGCCCGACCAGATTGAACTGCTGGAAGATCATGCCCAGCTTGCCGCGCGCCTTGCGCACGGCGCCGGTGACCCGGCCGTCCTTCTGCACGGTCTCGCCGAACACCTGGATCGTGCCGGCGCCCGCGTCGATCGACTGCAGGCCGGTGATGGAGCGGAGCAGGGTGGACTTGCCCGAACCGGACGGACCGATCAGGGCGACCATTTCGCCGGAGGCCACGGAAATCGAGACGCCGTCCAGCGCCTTTCGCGATCCGAAGGTCTTCGACACGTCACGCGCCAGGACTAGCCCAGGGGCGGCGGCGGCTGCGGATGAACTCATGAACTCGCTAGGAGGCTATGGCGAAGGGGCGCCGCAATAAGCTGAAATCGCGCTCGGGCAAGTCCTAATCGCACGTCGGGCGCAATCTCGTCCAGACCCGAGCCGTTCAGGAGCCTTCTGCCGCACCCTTCACCCGGGCGTAGTCCGCCGGAATCGGCAAGGCGGCGCGCGATCGCTCAAGCGCCTGATCGGCCATCGTCCGGACTGGTGCGGCCAGACAAGGGATCGAGGCCAGCGCCCTCAAGCCTTTTTGCAGTCTGATGGCGACCGCAACGTCGCCGGCCCCGTAACGGGCGATCGGGCCGAACAGATCGTCGAGCAGATCGTCTTCGGAGACGCCCGGCATCATCAGGCGATCTCGCAGGGTCCGCTTCTCGTCTTCCGCGCCGTCTCGGGCCCAGATGTCCATCAGCCTCACGCCGGTCGACACCACCTGAATGGCCGTTCCGGGATCGTTGATACCAGGCGACAGAGCCTTGGCGGCGATCTCGCCCAGAACGATCAGGCCGAAGCGAGGGTCTTGATCATAGGAGCGCGAGTCTCCGATCGCGAAGGCGGAGCAGAAGGCGTCCTGGGCCTCTTTGTCGCAGGCCGGCAGGCTGACCCGGGCGAGGACCTCCCCGCGTCGCACGAAGGCCCCCGGCGCAGCGACCACCTCGACATGGCAATCCCGCTTTTCGGCCATGGCCTGTAGGCGATCGGGATCGACGTTCTGGACATAGCCGGTTTCCGGCGCCGTCACGTCCGCGCCGTTTTGCAGATGGCCCCCGCGCCCGCCCAAAAACGGATTGTCGCGCCGCTGTTCCAGCGCCTCGCACGCCCGGGCCTCGACCAGATCGATCATGTGACCGACCCGCGCCAGGCTGGACAGGCGGTTGATCCAGGCTAGGAGGCGAAACGCCACCAGACCCACCATAACAAGGCTGACCAGGAACAGGATCGCCCGGCCGTTCTGTCCGTAATAATGGGCGTTAATCGCGGTGACGGCGACGATGGCGTACAGGAAGGCGCCGACGAAGGTCGCCAGCGACTTCTGGGTCTCGTCATCGCTGGTCACCAGGGCCGCGACGCGCGGACTGGCCGCCGAGGATACCGACGTATAGGCCGTGACCATGGCGCCGACCGAAAAGGTCGCCACGCCCAGCAGGCTGGACGCCAGGATCGTCAGGATCGATTCCACGGACTGACCGCCCAGGCGCTCGGCCATCTCCTGCGGCACCCATGGGGCCAGGGCGGCGGCCAGCAAGGCTGCGGCGACGCCCGCGACCGCATAGGCCGTGGCGCGCACCCACAACTGACGCCGCATCTTGCGCCAAAAGAACAGCCATCGGTTCATGAAACCCTCCGATCATCGCAACGGCGCAGAACGGTCAAGGTTGCCGCTGGATCGTGTCGTGGAGGGCGCAGAGCGGATTTGTGACAGCCAAACCTAGGCCCCGCCACGAAAAAACCTCTTTACATGACAGTCGCGCGTCCCCATATCGCGCTCTCCGGCGGACCCCGTAGGTCCTGTCTGCGCCGCTAACGCCGGTCTGGGTTTAACAATTAGCAGGGGGTTACGTGAATTGCGCACGTATCAGCTTCCCCTGGACCTGGTCCGTGAGCGGTCCCCTGAACGTCCCGTCGCCCTCGTGCGGCCGCGTTCGGTTTCCGTAGCGGCGCGCTGGTTCCAGGATAATCTAAAGGCCGACGTCTTCTATGCTGTGAAGGCCAACCCTTCGCGCTGGGTCGTCGAAACCCTGATAGAGGCCGGCGTTCGCGGCTTCGACGTGGCGTCCATCGCCGAGATCGAACTGGTGCGCTCGGTCAGCCATGACGTGCGCCTGGCCTTCATGCACCCGGTCAAGAGCCGCTCTGCAATCACCAAGGCCTATTTCGATCACGGCGTGCGCACCTTCTCGCTCGACTGCATCGACGAGCTGAACAAGATTCTCGACGCCACCGGCGGCGCGGACGACCTGAACCTGATCGTGCGCATGGCCGTCTCGGCCGACGGCGCCGCCTATACGCTGTCGGGCAAGTTCGGCGTCTCGTCGGATCAGGCGCCGGCCCTGCTGATGGCGACGCGCCAGGCGGTCAAGGACGGCCTGATGGGCGTCTCCTTCCACGTCGGCAGCCAGTGCATGCGCCCGACCGCCTATCAGGCCGCCATGGCCCAGGTCGGCCGGTCGATCAGCCGTGCGGGCGTGATCGTCGATATCGTCGATGTCGGCGGCGGCTTCCCGTCCGTCTATCCGGGCATGGTTCCGCCGGACATGAGCGAATACGCCGACGCCATTCATCGCGGCTTCAGCGAGATGCCGGTGTCGGAAACGACCGAGCTGTGGTGCGAGCCCGGCCGGGCGCTGGTCGCCGAATCCTCGTCGATCCTGGCCCGTGTCGATCTGCGCAAGGGCGACGCCCTTTATCTGAACGACGGCTCCTACGGCTCGCTGTTCGACGCGACCCACTCGCGCTGGCCCTTCCCGACCAAGCTGGTTCGGGACGGCGAAAGCGCGGGCGATCTTAAGGCGTTCCAGTTCTACGGCCCGACCTGCGATTCCATCGACCATATGCCGGGACCCTTCTGGCTGCCGGCCGATGTGCGCGAAGGCGACTTCATCGAGATCGGCATGCTGGGCGCTTACGGCGTGGCCATGTCGACGGGCTTCAACGGCTATGGCGAACACGACATCGCCGCAGTCGAGGACGCCCCGATGGCCTCGCTGTACGGCCTGGCCCCGCGTTCCATCCCCACCGTGCGCACCACGGCGGAAGAGAACGCCCGCAAGGTCGTGCGTCTGTCACGCCCCAAGGGTAAGGCCGGTCAGCGCAAGTCGCGCCGGAAGTAGGACGCCCGCACCTGTAATCGTCATCCTCGGGCTCGACCCGAGGATCGGCCCCCTCTGCGTCTTCCTTGCAAGGAACGCGCGGCGGAACGTCCGACCCTCGGATCAAGTCCGAGGGTGACGGCCGATGGTTGGGCGTCTATCGGTCCTGTCGGTCGCTCCGTCCCGGCACGTCTGCTTGTTCGACGGGCGCTCAAATCACAGGGAAACCGCCGAAATGAACGCTCCCGTTCAATCGAACACCAAGGCCCAACTGCTGCAGAATGTCGTCGAGCACGTCGACATCACCAGCTTCGACGCGCGCCCGATCATCGACTCGATGCGCAAGATGTCCTTCTCGTCGCGCGACACCGCCCACGCCGCCGACATCTTCTCGATGGCCATCGAAGACAAGGACTGCTCGCCCTGGCTGATCCTGGCCGGTTCGACCTCGGCCGGCGGCTGCATGCACGTCTACCGCGACATGGTGAAGTTCGGCATGGTCGACGCCGTGGTCGCCACCGGCGCCTCGATCGTCGACATGGATTTCTTCGAGGCCCTGGGCTTCAAACACTATCAGGCGGCCGGCGAGGTGGACGACAACGTCCTGCGCGACAACTACATCGACCGGATCTACGACACCTATATCGACGAGGAAGAGCTCCAGGCCTGCGACCACACCATCCTGGAGATCGCCAACCGGCTGGAGCCGCGCGGCTATTCCAGCCGCGAGTTCATCTGGGAGATGGGCAAGTGGCTGAGCGAGGGTAACGCCAAGAAGCCCGGCTCGCTGATCCAGACCGCCTATGAAGAAGGCGTGCCGATCTTCTGCCCGGCCTTCGTCGATAGCTCGGCCGGCTTTGGTCTGGTGAAACACCAGAAGGAGCGGGCCGCCGCCGGCCAGCCCTATCTGATGCTGGACGCCATCGCCGACTTCCGCGAACTGACCGACATCAAGATCGCCGCCGGCGTCACCGGCCTGTTCATGGTCGGCGGCGGCGTGCCCAAGAACTTCGCCCAGGACACCGTCGTCTGCGCCGAAATCCTCGGCGTCGAGGCCGAGATGCACCGCTATGCGGTCCAGATCACCGTCGCCGACGTGCGCGACGGCGCCTGCTCGTCCTCAACGCTGAAAGAGGCGGCCTCGTGGGGCAAGGTCCAGACCACCCACGAACAGATGGTCTTCGCCGAGGCCACCACGGTCGTCCCCCTGATCGGCTCCGACGCCTACCACCGCGGCGCCTGGAAGGCCCGCGACAAGCGCCGCTGGAACAACCTGTTCGGGAAGGGCTGAACAAAGAAAAAGGCCGGTGGATTGCTCCGCCGGCCTTTTGTCTGTCAGTCCATTTTTGAGATCAGGCGGCGCAGGCCTCGAAGCCGGCCTTCAGCGCGGCTTCGTCCAGATCGCGGCCGATGAAGACGGCGCGGCTCCAGCGGCGTTCGGCGGCGCCCCATTCGCGTTGCAGGTCGCCTTCCAGGATCATGTGCACGGCCTGGAAGACCAGGCGGCGGTTCTCGCCCTTCACATCGATGATGCCCTTGGCGCGCAGGATGTTCTGACCCTGCTCGCCCAGCAGCCGGTCCAGCCAGGCGGTGAACTTGGCCCCGTCCAGCGGCCGATCCAGCGACAGGGAGATGCCCTTGATGTCGTCCTGGTGAGCGTGACCCCTGACGCCGTGAGAATGGGCGCCATGCGAATGGTCGTGATCATGGTGGTCGTGATCGTGGTCATGATGCCCATGGTCATGACCGCAGTGTTCGTCATGCACATGGCCGTCCGCGCCATGCGGCGGGTTCACGAAGTCCGGCTTGACCTCGAGAATGCGTTCCAGATCGAAGGCCCCCAGGCCCAGCACCTGATCCAGCGGCACGTTCGAGCGCTCAGCCCGCACGATGGGCGCCAGAGGGTTCAGCGCCCGTAGACGCGCCTCGACCGCGTCCAGTTCGTCGGCGGTCGCCAGATCGACCTTGTTCAGGATGATCCGGTCGGCGAAGGCCACCTGCTCGCGCGCCTCCTTGGAGTCGTCCAGGCGCGCCATCACGTGTTTGGCGTCCACCAGGGTCGTGACGCTGTCCAGCTGGGTCTTGGCCTTGACGTCCTCGTCCACGAAAAAGGTCTGGGCCACCGGGCCTGGGTCGGCCAGGCCCGTCGTCTCCACGATGATGGCGTCGAAGGCGGGCTTGCCGGGACGCTGGCGCTTCATCAGGCCGGCGACCACGCGGATCAGGTCGCCCCGGACCGTGCAGCAGACGCAGCCGTTGTTCATTTCGAACACGTCCTCGTCGGCGCCGACCACCAGGTCGTTGTCGATGCCGATCTCGCCGAACTCGTTAACGATGACGGCGTAGCGCTTGCCGTGATCCTCGGTCAGGATGCGGTTCAGCAGCGTCGTCTTGCCCGCGCCGAGATAGCCGGTCAGGACAGTGACGGGGATCTTGCCGTTCGTTGCGGCAGTCGAGGTCGGGGCGGCGAGGGTGTCGGTCATAGGCCGCTAGATGGCGGCTGCATCGCGCGAAGGGAAGAGGGTCAGGCCTTCTTCACGAACTCGGTGCGCAGGACCAGGCCGCGCACCTTCTCCACATTGGCCTCGATCTCGTCCGGATCGTCGGTCAGGCGGATGGTCTTGACCAGCGTCCCGCGCTTCAGCGTCACCCCGCCCGATCCCTTGACCTTCAGATCCTTGATCAGGGTCACGCTGTCGCCGTCGGCCAGGATGTTGCCGTTGGAATCTTTGGTCACGTCGTCGGTCATGGCCAAGCTTCTAGCGACTGGTTCGGCGAATATCCACACTCATCCTATGGGAATTCACGCATCGTCTCCTCCCCGCTTTGCGGGGAGGGGGACCGCGAAGCGGTGGAGGGGCTCTTTGAGGTCCCACTAAGGCTTGCGATGCGGACACAGCCCCTCCGTCACGGCGCAAGAGCGCCGCGCCACCTCCACATGAAATGGGTAGGAGACGGTCAGTCCGGCACGTTTGCGTCCAGCTCGTCCAGCCACACCCGCGCATTGCCGTCGGACGGCGCACGCCAGTCGCCGCGCGGCGACAGCGATCCGCCCGTCACCACTTTCGGACCATTCGGCAGGGCCGACCGCTTGAACTGCGATGTCTGGAAGAAGCGGATCAGGAACTTCCTCAGCCAAGCCTTGATGGTCGCCAGGTCGTACTCGACCTTTTCGTCCTCGGGCGTGTTCGCCGGCCAGTCGCCCGCGCCCGCATCGCCCCAGGCCTGGTGCGCCAGGAAGGCGACCTTGGACGGCTTCAGGCCGAACCGGCTGATGTAGAACAGGAAGAAGTCGTTCAGCGCATAGGGACCGACCGTGCCCTCGGTCGACTGGATCACCCCGTCTTTCGCCGGCACCAGCTCGGGCGAAATCTCGGTGTTCAGAATGGCGTGCAGCGTGTCACGCGCGCCCGCGCCGATCAGGTCGCCCGCCGCCACCCAGCGGATCAGGTGCCGGATCAACGTCTTCGCCACCCCGCCGTTGACGTTGTAGTGGCTCATATGGTCGCCGACGCCGTATGTGGCCCAACCCAGCGCCAGTTCCGACAGATCCCCGGTCCCCAGCACGAAGGCCCTGTGCTGGTTCGCCAGCCGGAATAGATAGTCGGTCCGCAGGCCCGCCTGCACGTTCTCGAAGGTGATGTCATGCACCGGCTGACCCTCGGCATAGGGGTGGCCGATGTCCTTGAACATCTGTTCCGCGGCGGGGCGGATGTCGATCTCTGCGCCCGTCACGCCCAGCGCGGTCATCAGCGCCCAGGCATTGGACTTCGTCGCATCCGAGGTCGCGAACGCCGGCATGGTGAACGCCAGTATGTCCGTTCTCGGCAGATCCAGCCGGTCGAAGGCGCGACAGGCCACCAGCAGGGCCTGGGTCGAATCCAGCCCGCCCGACACGCCGATCACCAGCGACTTCGCGCCTGTCGCCGTCATGCGGCGCATCAGCCCTTGGACCTGGATGTTGAACGCCTCGTAGCAGTCCTGATCCAGCCGCCCGGCGTCGTCGCGCACGAAGGGGAACCGGTCCAGAGGCCGGATCAGCTCGCTGGCCTCATGGTCCTGGCGCGCCATGAAGGGCACGACCGCCGCCGGCTCGCCTTCGTTTCTCGCGCATTCGGCGAAGGTGCCGTTGCGCAGACGATCCAGCCCGATCCGGTCCACGTCCACATCGGCGATCGTCAGATGGCTGTCCAAGGCGAACCGCTCGCCCTCGGCTAGTTTCGACCCCAGTTCGTGGATGGTCGCCTGACCGTCCCACGCCAGGTCGGTGGTGCTCTCGCCCCAGCCCGAGGCGGCGAAGACATAGGCCGACAGGGTGCGGGCCGAATGGCTGGCGCTCAGCATCGCCCGCTCGTCCGCCTTGCCGATGACGATGTTGGACGCCGACAGGTTCAGCAGGATCCGCGCGCCCGCCAATGCGGCCCGCGTCGAGGGCGGCAGCGGCGCCCAATAGTCCTCACAGATCTCGACCGAGAAGACGAAGCCCGGCCGATTGACGGCCTCGAACAACAGGCCCGGCGCGAAGTCCACCGTCTCGCCGTTCAAAGCGATCACGTCCTCGGCGCGCGCCGTCGCCGGCGCGAACCAGCGTTTCTCATAGTATTCGCGGTAGTTGGGCAGATAGGTCTTGGGCACAACGCCCAGAACCTCGCCGGACCCGATCACCACCGCGCAATTATACAGGGCGTCGCCGTTGCGGATCGGCGCCCCGACCACCGCCACGACATCCGCCTCGGCCGTCGCTGCGGCCACTACGGCGATCTGTCGCTCAACCTCGTCCAGCAGCGCCGCCTGCATATGCAGATCGTCGATGGCGTAGGCCGACAGCGACAGCTCGGGAAACACCATCAGGTCCACGCCCTGTTCGCCCGCCTGACGGATCAGCGCGACGTGCTCTTGCCCGTTCGCCCTGGGGTCGCCCGGATGGCTGACCGGCGTCGCCGCCGCCACGCGCACGAAGCCGTGGGTCTTGGGAGAATGGAACAGAGCATCAGCCATCGGATCGTCCGCATCACCCGGCCTGCGCCGGTCGTCGGCCTTCATATAGGCGCGAATGATGAAGGGACGGAATCTCTCCTTCGCGCGCCTATGCGCCCCGCTTCTCGTCCGGCCTCAGGGTCAGGACCCGCACGCCCTCCTTCGTCACCGCCACCGTATGTTCGAACTGGGCCGACAGTTTTCCATCGGAGGTGACCACGGTCCAGCCGTCGTCCTCGGTCAGGACCGTGCGCACGCCCTGGTTCAGCATCGGTTCGATGGTGAAGGTCATGCCTTCGCGCAGGGTTACGCCGGTCCCGGCCTTGCCGAAATGCAGCACCTGCGGCTCTTCATGCATCTCGCGCCCGATGCCGTGCCCGCAATAGTCGCGCACCACCGAATAGCCGGCCTTCCTGGCGTATTTTTCGATGGCGAAGCCGATGTCGCCCAGTTTCGCGCCCGGGCGCACCGCCTGAATGCCCTTCCACATCGCCTCATAGGTGGTGCACACCAGCCGCCGGGCCTGCGGTCCCACAGATCCGATCAGATAGGTCTTGGAGGAATCGGCGATGAAGCCGTCCTTCTCGAGCGTGATGTCCAGATTGACGATGTCGCCGCTCTTCAGGATGTCGTCCGCCGTCGGCACGCCGTGGCAGACGACCTGGTTGATCGAGCTGTTCAGTACAAAGCCATAGCCATACTGACCCTTGCTGGCCGGCCGCGCCTTCAGCTCGTCGACGATGAAGCCCTCGACCCGTCGGTCGATTTCCAGCGTGCTCAACCCCTCCAGGGTCATCGCGTCCAAATGGGTGAAGACCGAGGCCAGCCGTCGCCCCGCTTCGGCCATCAGCGCAATCTCGGCCGGCGTCTTGATCATGCGGCGGCGCCCGTCGGGACGGACGCATCGACGCCCGCCGCCCGCAACTCGCGCGCCACCAGTTCCTGGAACGTCACGCCCGGATGCGTCTCGCACAACATGCCGATCCTGATCCAGAACGCCGCCTGAGCGTTAATCGACCGATAGGACGCCTTCGCAGCGCGCCGCAGCTGCTCGTGCAGTTCGTCCTCGATATTGACGATGCCCATGATACTCTCGCTCTATATGAAACGTATGCGCAGCGCATATTCTTTGTTGATCGGCTCCACAAGCGCAAGCGCCGCTCGATGATCTTCGCCGCTGCCGTCTGCGCCGCCAGAGGCTTGCACAGGATGACGGAAGAATATGATCGACAGCCATCCAAACTGGCGGCTCCAACCCTCGCGCTTTCAACGGTGTGCCGATTTCTCACGGCCTTCTGCCATCGTCGATTTTGCGCGGGCCTATAATCCTCGCCTTCGCACTGACGCTAACAGGGAGGTCTCGATTTCAGATCAATTAGACGAATTAGACGGTGTTTTTGTCGCCGACCGTCTGAAACGTCGGGGACGACCCTCGCGAATGCGGATGACGTTGGCCTTCGCCCCCGCTAAAGCCACTGCATGAACGATACGCCGAAAAAGGGCTGGTTCCAGCGCCTGTCCGCTGGGCTCTCGCGCTCCTCCAAACAGATGACCGATCAGGTCGTCGCCACCTTCGTCAAGGAGCCTCTGTCCGAGGCGTCGCTGGAGCAGCTGGAAGAGCATCTGCTTGAGAGCGATCTCGGCCCTGCCGCCTCGGCCCGGATCGTCGAACGCTTTCGTGGGCTGAAGTTCGGCAAGGACGCGCCCGAGCGCGAGGTCAAGGAGGCACTGGCTGAGGCGGTCGCCGCCGAACTGTCGCCGCGCCAGGCGACCTTCGACCCCCTGTCCGGCCCCAAACCCTATGTCGTCCTGTTCGTCGGGGTGAACGGGTCGGGCAAGACCACGACCCTGGGCAAGATCGCCGCAGATCTGACGGGCAAGGGCGCCAAGGTGATGATCGTCGCCGGCGACACCTTCCGCGCCGCCGCGCGCGAACAGCTGAAGGTCTGGGCCGAGCGCGCCGGCGCCGACTTCGAGAACCGTCGCGACGGCGCCGATGCCGCGGGCCTGGCCTTTGACGCCTATACCAAGGCGCGAGCCGAAGGCTACGACGTCGTCCTGATCGACACCGCCGGCCGGCTTCAGAACAAGTCCGCCCTGATGGACGAACTGCTCAAGATCGTCCGCGTGCTGAAGAAGGTCGATCCCGAGGCGCCGCACGACACCCTGCTCGTGCTGGACGCCACCGTCGGCCGCAACGCCCTGGCTCAGGAACAGATCTTCGGCCGCACCGCCTTCGTGACCGGCGTGGTCATGACCAAGCTGGACGGCACGGCGCGCGGCGGTGTGCTGGTGCCGGTGGCCCAGGCGTCCGACGCCCCCCTGATGCTGATCGGCGTCGGCGAAGGGGTCGAGGATTTGCAACCGTTCGACGCCCGCGCCTTCTCCCGCTCGCTGGTGGGACTGGAAGACTGACATGACCGAGACGCCGAAAAAGGCTTCCAACATCCGCCAGGCCGTCGATTTCGGCGCGCTCGTGGCCTTCATGGCCGCCTATGCGATCAACCGGTTCGCGCGCGGTCTGGACGGGCAGGAAGCCCTGGTCCAGGCGACGTGGGTCCTGGTCGGCGCCTCGCTGATCGCCCTGATCGTCGGCTATGTGGTCGAGCGTCGTTTGGCGCCCCTGCCGCTGCTGACCGGCGGCTTCGCCCTGATCTTCGGCGTGCTGACCATCGTCTTCCACGATCCGAACCTGTTGAAGATCAAGCTGTCGATCCAGAACGGCCTGCTGGCGGTCGTGCTGCTGGGGTCGCTGCCGCTGAACCGCTATCCGTTCAAATATCTGCTGGGCGAGGCGATCCGCATCACCGACGCGGGCTGGCGCGGCCTGACCCTGCGTTACGGCCTGTATTTCGCGGCCGTCTGCATCGTCAACGAGATCGTCTGGCGCACCCAGTCCGATGACACTTGGGTCGCCTTCCGCGGCGGCCTGTGGATCGCCTCGGCCGTGTTCGGCGTCTGGCAGGTCTTCTTCATCATGAAGCACCTGATCAAGGACGACGAGCCGGCCCCCGTCTCGCCCGATACCGGGCTCTAGGCGCCAAGCGGAACTGTCACGGAACCGACGCGCTTTCCCCGTCAAATCGTAAAGCAGAGCTGATACGTGTTCGGACGAAACTTCAGGGGAGCGGCGCGATGGTGAAGGCGGGAAAAGCGGCAAGGAAGGTCGGGCCCCTGGCCACCTCGCCCAGCCACCTGATGCACCGCGCCCTGCAACTGGCGCTCGACATCTATGCCGAGGAGACCGGCGCCGACGGCCTGACCCAGCGCCAGTTCGCGGTGCTGGAGGCGGTGTCGCTCAAGGCCGGTCTGACCCAGACCGAACTGGTGCGGATGACCGGCATCGACCGCTCGACCCTGGCCGATCTTGTCACGCGCATGACGACCAAGGGCCTGCTGGAGCGGGAACGCTCGACCCTGGACGCCCGCGCCAAGGCGGTGCGTCTGTCGGCTGAGGGCGCCGCCCGTCTGGAGGCCGCCCGTCCGCTGGTCGAGGCCGCCGACAAGCGGATCATGGCCTTGCTGCCCAAGGGCCAGCGCGAGACCTTCCTCAATCAGCTGGCCGATCTGGCCGCCGCCGCCGACGCCGCTCCCGACGCCGCAAAGGCCGAGGCCAAAGCCGCCAAGAAGGCGCTGAAGGCGGTCGAGAAGGAAGCGCGCAAGGCCGAAAAGGCCGCCAAAAAGGCCGACCGCCCCGCCAAGCCCGCCAAGGTCAAAAAGCCCAAGCTGAAGCTGGTGGAGCCGGCCTAGCGCGTCTTGCGCAGCCGTTTGGCGTTGGCGGTCGCTGTCTTGTGGATCGGGGCCAGCGCCTCGGCCTGGGCCTTCAGCAGTTCGCCGTTCAGGGTCATGGCCTGGGCCGCCGCCCGACTCCACCAGCCCATAGCGTAGCTGAACTGGGCCTCGGCCGCTTTGGCCGGGGTGCGGGCCTGGGTGACGGCCGCCGCCGCTCGCAGGGCATGGGCGCCCTCGTCCATCGCCACACGCCCAAGCCGCTGACCGATGGCCCCGGCGCTGGCGGCCAAGGCGTCGGCGGAGGCGGACAGCGCCTCGGTCTTCTCGGAGCTCATCAGCGACAGCTCCTTGAAGTCCTGCCCCTTGGCGCTGGTCAGGCCCTGCGCCATCAGCCCGGTCCGGGCCGCGATCACCTCGGCCGAGGCGGCCAGGATCTCGGCGCCGACGACGGCTGCGCTGGCGGCTGTGGGGGTTTTGCGGGTCAGTGAGGACCTCCAGGTTGGGTCTCTGCGGCGAAGGCCGCGATGTCGCTCAACAGGGCGGGGATCGCCGCGTCGATGATCTGCTGGCCCTTCTCGGGGCTGGCCTGGGCCGGGTCCGACCCGATCCGGCCGTCGGGGAAACGGGCGCGATAGTCCAGGGCGTCGCGGATCGGCCCGTTCGGCGCGATCTGCGGGCTGTAGTCGGCGGTCTTGATCCGCTCGGGATAGGCGGCCTGCGTCACCGCGATCTCGGACGGCGTGGCGTGCATGCCGTGGCCGGTTGGAAACAGGCGGTTGCACAAGCCATGGACGCCGGGCAGGTCCCACCAGTTCTTCAGCTTCAGCACGAACGGCGGATTGTCCTCGACGAAGCTCCACTCGGCGTAGATTTCCGAGATCGTCGCCTCGATGGTCGCGACGTTCCCGCCGTGCCCGTTCAGGAAGTAGATCCGCTCAAACCCGTGACGGCTCAAGGACGACACCCAGTCCGTGATCGCGGCCATGAAGGTCGAGGGGCGCAAGCTGATGGTGCCGGCGAAAGCCAGGTGATGCTGGGCCATGCCGATGTTGAAGGTCGGGGCCACGATCAGGTTGGCGTCGGTCTTTTCGGCCGCCTGGGCGATGATCTCCGGGCACAGCCAGTCGGTGCCCAGAAGCCCTGTCGGTCCGTGCTGCTCGTTGGAGCCGATGGGCACGACCACCGTCCTGGACAGCGGGCCGCCGTCGTTCAGTCGGGCGTCGATTTCGGGCCAGGAGGACAGGTGGATCAGCATGAAGGCGGTCTCAAGCGACAGGGTGGGACGACTGTAGCGCGCCGGGCTCAGGAAGTCTTGGCGGCCGTGGCGGGCGGATGGGCGGCCATGAAGATGCGCGCGGCCTCTCTGGCGCGGCCTGCGCGTTTGTCGGCCTCCAGCTGCGGCACGTCCAGCATGGCGCGCAGATGGCCGTGGCCGAGCACCAGGCCGGCGAACATCTCGGCCGCCTCTTCCGGATCGGCGACGCTCATCCGGCCCAGCCGCGTCTGTTCCGCCAGCCAGGCGCCCAGTTCGCGCAGGCTGCGGCGCGGGCCGGCCTCATAGATGGCGTGGGCGATGTCAGGCGCCTCGACCGAGACCAGGGCGACCCCACGCATCGAGCCGACCTTGTCGCCGCTGCACACCCGGTTCAGCAGGGTGAGGGCCAGGGTCTCCAGCACCGTCTGCGGATCGCCGGCGCCGCGCAGTGGGGCGACGATGTCCTCGACGCGCTTTGACGCCAGGGCCTGGGCGATCTCCAGCTTGGAGGCGAAGCGGTTGTAGACCGTCTGTTTGGAGACGCCGGCCAGTTTGGCGATCTCGTCCATCTTGGCCTGCAGCCCCTTGTCGGCGAACAGGGTCGCGGCGGCGTCCAGGATCGCCTCGCTCTTTCGTTCATCGACCTGTCCCCGACGCCGCGCCATCAGTGGACGTCCGAGGGCGGGGCGCCGGCCTGGGCCTTCACCGGCTGGGCGGCCAGGGTGACGAAGGCCGCGCCCGCGCACAGGATGGCCAGCAGGGCGAAGGCGTCGCCGAACGCCATCGTGGTCGCCTGTTTCTGCAACATCCCATAGATGGCCTTCATCGCCGAGGCGGCCGGGTCGATGGAGCCGGCGAACCGCTGGGTCATGCCGGCCATCATGTTGCGCATCGCCTGGTCGCCCTGACCAATGGCGCTGGTCAGTTCGCTCATGTGCAGGGCCGTGTTGGACGTCAGGCTGGTGTTCAAGATCGCCAGGCCGAAAGCGCCGCCGACGTTGCGCGACAGGTTGACCAGCCCCGAGGCGTTCTTGACCATGTGCGGCGGCAGGGTCGCCATCGTCACTTGCTGGGACGCGATCATGGCCAGCATAACGCCGACGCCGCGGAAGGCCTGGACCGAGGCGAAGTTCCAGAAGCCCCAGTCATCGGTGACGACGCGCGCCTCCCACATCCCCCAGGCGCACAGCATGAAGCCGCCGAACATCAGCACCCGCGCATCCAGCTTGCGCACCAGTCGACCGGCGAAGGGGCCGGTGGCGAACATGGCCAGGCCCGACACGACCATGGTGGTGCCGACCTCTGACGACGAATAACCAAGCACGCGGCCCAGGAAGAGCGGCAGCAGGAAGGTGCCGCCGAACAGGGCGAAACCGACGATGAAGGTCATGATGAAACCGACCAGGAAGTTGCGATTGCAAAAGGCGCGCAACTCAACGATCGGCTGGCGATAGGTCAGGGACCGCCAGATGAAGATCGGTCCGGCGACTGCCGCCACGACGGTCAGCAACAGGATGTGGGTGTCGTCGAACCAGTCGTTCTTGGCGCCCTCTTCCAGCACGAACTGCATCGACATCAGAAAGGCGGCCATCAGGCCCAGGCCCCACCAGTCGAAGCCCTTGGCCAGCGATGGGTCGCCCTTGTCGAAGTTGCCGTACCGCCCGACCAGGAACAGCACCAGCAGCCCCGGCCCCACGTTGATGAAGAACAGCCAGCGCCAGCTCAGCCACTCCGTCAGGTGCCCGCCCAGCGTGGGACCGACGGTTGGCGCCAGGGTGACGATCAGGCCCATGACCACGCTGGCGGTGACGCGCTTGTCGGGTGGGAAGGCGGTGAAGGCGACGGCGAAGACGGTCGGGATCATGGCCCCGCCCACGAAGCCTTGGATGGCCCGGAACAGGATCATCATGTCGATCGACGACGACAGACCTGTGGCGATGCTCATCAGCACGAAACCGGCGCAGGAGACCAGAAACAGCCGCTGCGTCCCCCACAGCCGCGACAGGAAGCCCGACAGAGGGATCATCACCACCTCGGGGATCAAATAGGCGGTCTGGATCCAGCTGATCTCGTCAGCCGAGGCGCCGACCCCCGCCTGGATCTGGGGCAGGGAAGCGGCGACGATCTGGATGTCCAGAATGGCCATGAACTGGCCCACCACCATGCCGGCGAAGCCCAGCAACAGCATGGTCCAGTTGATTTCGGGATGGCCGGCGACGGGACCCTTTTGCGCGACAGGGGCCCCGCCATCTGCGGCGGGGTTGGCGGCGGTCACTGGCCTGCGGCTCCGGTCGTCGTGGCGGCTTCGGCAAAGCTCTGGCCGCCCTGGCTCTTCAGGTCGATCTTGACGTCCACCGACAGGCCGGGACGCAGGGCCAGGCTTCGGTCTGCGCCGCTGACGACGATGCGCACGGGCACGCGCTGAGTGATCTTGGTGAAGTTGCCCGTGGCGTTCTCGACCGGGATCAGGGCGAACTCGGACCCGGTGGCG
>NZ_DAMBJX010000002.1:0-730 GCF_032067225.1 Brevundimonas vesicularis
GCCCAACTTGTTCGCCTCGGCCCGCGGCACCAGACGGTTGTAGTTGGGCATGTCGTTATAGTTGGCGATGATCACGCCGCGACGCGGATCCAGCGCCACGCTGCCCCAGTCCGAACCGCCGTTGTAGCCCGGATATTCGATGAAGCGACGGTCGGCGGTCGGGGGCGTAAACTGGCCCTGGTACGACGCCTTCTTGAACTGGATGCGGCAGATCATCTGATCGATCGGCGACATGCCCCACATATCGACTTCGCGCAGGTCAGGCTTGGCCAGGGTGTTGAACAGCGAATAGGGCTGGGTCGCCGCACGCTGCGCCGGTTCGACGCCGCCGCGCGGGGCGGGACGATCCTGCACGCCGTGCAGGGGCTGGCCCGTGCGGCGATCCAGCACGAAGATTTCGCCGCGCTTGGACGGCAGGATCACCGCAGGCGTCACGCCCCCTGCGGTCGGCATGTCGACCAGCGTCACTTGCGAACCCAGGTCATAGTCCCAAACGTCGCGGCGGACGGTCTGATAGCTCCAGCGTGGCTTGCCGGTCGTGACGTCCAGCGCGACCAGGGCGCTGGAATACTGGTTCTCCTGGGGCCGGCGCAGCGACGAATAGTAGTCGGCGGCCGAGTTGCCCATCGGCAGATAGACCAGGCCCAGGGCTTCGTCGCCCGTCGCCGTCGTCCACATGTTCGGCGTGCCCGGCGTATAGGTCTGACCGGCTGGCGGGGCGGTGGTGATG
>NZ_DAMBJX010000002.1:740-15151 GCF_032067225.1 Brevundimonas vesicularis
GGGACGCATCATGTCCCAGGCGAAGCGCAGCTGGCCGGTGACGACGTCATAGCCCTGGATCACGCCCGAGGCGTTCCAGCGTTTCTGGCCGTCCAGAACCTGATGGCCTGTGACGACGACGCCGCGCACGACGACGGGCGGCGAGGTGATCGACACCATGCCGGGATAGGGATTGCCCATCCCTTCCTTAATGCTGACGGCGCCGTTGGTTCCGAAGGCGGGGCAAGGCACGCCGGTGCGCGCATCGACCGCGATGATCCGGCCGTCCAGCGTGCCTTCGATGATGCGCGTCGCGCAGGGCTGGGCCTGGTCGACGTTGGGTGTGGCGTAATAGGTCACGCCCCGGCAGGCGGCGGTGTAGGGGATCTGCTCGTCCGCCACCTTGGGATCATAGGCCCATTTCTGCCGGCCGGTATTGGCGTCCAGGGCGAACATCTTGTTGCGACCCGAGCAGAGATAGACGGTGTCGGCGATCTTCAGCGGCGTGGTCTCGGCGCCGAAGCGTTCGCCGGGCAGATCGCCGGTGCGGAAGGTCCAGGCGCGCTGCAGCTGGCCGACGTTGGTCTTGTTGATCTGATTCAGCGGCGAATAGCGCTGGGCCGCGTCCGATCCGCCATAGGCGGGCCAGTCCATGCCGGCCTTGATCAGGGCGGGATCACCGAATGGTCCCCGCGCGCCGGGCACCGGGCTATCGACGCCGGGCGCATTGATCTGACCGACCACCAGACCGAACACGACCGTCAGGATCGCCAGCCCGAGCGCACCAAGGCCCGCCGTCTTGCCGCCGCCGCGAGACCGCAGCACCGGCAGGGTCGCCAACACCAGGAACATCAGGACCAGCGGCCCGACCAGGCGGGGGATCATGGCCCAACCGTTCAGGCCCTTCTCCCACAGCGCCCAGATCACCGTGGCGACGAAGACCGCGCCATAGAGCCAGGCCCCGCGCACGTCGCGCCAGACAAGCAGAAGGCCCGACGCGATCAGCGCCAGGCCTGCAATCAGATAATACCAGGAGCCGCCCAGCATCGCGAGCTGAACGCCGCCGACCGTCAGCACCAGACCGATCACGGCCAGCAGGATCCCGAGCAGCAACGTCAGCCATCCCCCAAGGCCGGTCGGGGTTGTCCATCGGGGCATGGGCGCACTCTCTGTGGTCTGCTGAAATCCGTCTTTCGAACGCCTCGAGACTGCGCCGGTTCCTATTGTCGCACCCCTGGAACAAAATCCTGTTGCGGCGCAAACGGCCACCATCAGCAACTTCTGACGACAAAACGCGCCCGATTGGATGATTTTTTCTTTTTTGGTCGCTGAGAACGCCTCGCGGCAATAATATTTGCCTCAAACGCCTCGTTTGCGGCATATGCGAGATATGCATAAGACCCTGAAGCAAGGCGGGACATTCGTCGTCGAACCTCGCCGCCTGTCCAAGGCCTCGGCCGAACTGCGCGCGCGCGGTTTCGGCGAGATCACGATTCCGCCGTCCACGGAGACGGCCGAAAAACAGGCGTCGCGCTGCACCGACTGCGGCGTGCCCTTCTGCCAGAACGCCTGCCCGCTTCAGAACAACATTCCCGACTGGCTGCGCCTGTCGGCCGAGAACGAGCCGCGCGAGGCCTGGCGCGTCGCGTCCCTGACCTCGACCATGCCCGAAATCTGCGGTCGCATCTGCCCGCAGGACCGACTGTGCGAAGGGTCTTGCACCTTGAACCAGTCCGGCTGGGACGCCGTGACCATCGGCTCGGTCGAGGCCTGGCTGGGCGATCAGGCCTTCGCCAACGGCTGGGTCGAGCCGATCCGCCCGTCAGCCGAACGCGGCGAAACGGTCGGCATCGTCGGCGCCGGCCCGGCCGGTCTGGCCGCAGCCGACCGCCTGCGCTGCGCGGGCTATCAGGTCACGATTTATGACCGCCACGACCGCGCCGGCGGCCTGCTGATCTACGGCATCCCCGGCTTCAAGCTGGAAAAGCACGTCGTGCAGCGTCGCGTGGACCGGCTGATCGACGGCGGCGTCCGGTTCGTCCTGGGCTGCGAGGTCGGCAAGGACGTGACCCTGACGGCGCTGCGCGACCGCCACGACGTCGTCCTGCTGGCCATGGGCGTCTATCAGCCCCGCATCCTGTCGGCGCCCGGTCGCGGGCCGGATTCGACCGTCGCCGCCCTGTCCTATCTGACGCATCAGAACCGCCGCGACCTGGGCGACGCCGAACAGGACGGCTGGCACGAGGCGCGCGGCAAACGGGTCGTCGTCATCGGCGGCGGCGACACGGCGATGGACTGCGTCCGCACCGCCGTCCGTCAGGGCGCGGCCAGCGTCACCTGCCTTTATCGTCGCGACCGCGAGAACATGCCGGGCTCGGCCCGCGAGGTCGTCAACGCCGAGGAAGAAGGCGTCGTCTTCGAATGGCTGGCTGCGCCCAAGGCCCTGCTGTCGCAAGGCGATCAGGTCACGGGCGTGCGCGCCGCGCGCATGCAGTTGACGGAAGCCCTGCCCGGCCAGCGTCGCGACATCGTGCCGGTGCCCGGCGCCGACTTCGACGTGCCGGCCGACATCGTCATCGAGGCCCTGGGCTTCTCGCCCGAGCCGTTCGCGGCGCATGAGCCGAGCTTGCGCCTGCGCGACGACGGCACGATCAAGGTTGGCTCCGTCAGCTTCGCCACCAGCCTGCCCGGCGTCTTCGCGGCCGGCGACGCGGTTCGCGGCGCCTCTTTGGTCGTCTGGGCCGTCCGCGAAGGCCAGGACGCCGCCGCCGAGATCGATCGCTACTTCAAGACCCGCACCGAGGAGGTCGCGGCATGAGCGCTCATACAGGCCAAGGGCCGATAGCGCCCCAAAAGGGTGACTGGTTAGACAAGTACAACGACACCCGCGACCGGCTGGAAGCCGGCAACGCCTACGACCGCAGCTCGGAACGGGACGCCTGCGGCGTGGGCCTGGTCTGTTCTATCGACGGCACGCCGCGCCGTGACGTGGTCGAATATGCGATCCGCAGCCTGAAGGCCGTGGCCCACCGGGGCGCGGTTGATCCCGACGGCCTGTCGGGCGACGGCGCGGGCATCATGGCCGAACTGCCCCAAGGCTTCTTCGCCGAACAGGTGGCCTCGATCGGCCAGTCCCTGCGTCCTGGGCCCATCTGCGTCGGCCAGGTCTTCCTGCCGCGCACCGACCTGGGCGCCCAGGACCGCGCCCGCGCCATCGTCGAGACCGAGGCCCTGCGCGCCGGCTTCTGGATCTACGGCTGGCGCCAGACGCCCATCGACCTGTCCGTCGTCGGGACCAAGGCCGGCGCGACCCGGCCCGAGATCGAACAGATCATGCTGGCCCCGCCGCTGGACGACGCCGGACAGCCGCTGGACGGCGAGGCGCTGGAGCGCGAACTGTATCTGTGCCGCCGCCGCATCGAAAAGACGGTCAAGACCGAGAACCTGGCCGGCGTCTATATCTGCACCCTGTCCGCGCGTTCCATCGCCTACAAGGGCATGGTGCGGGCCGAACTGCTGGGCGACCTGTATCCCGATCTTGAGGACCCGCGCTTCGTCTCTGCCTACGCGGTCTTCCACCAGCGCTATTCGACCAACACCTTCCCGGAATGGAAGCTGGCCCAGCCCTTCCGCATGATGGCCCACAACGGCGAGATCAACACGCTGAAGGGCAACTTGAACTGGATGAAGTCGCACGAAATCCGCATGGCCGCACAGGCCTTCGGCGACCGCGACGGCGAGGTGAAGCCGGTGGTTCAGCCGGGCGGATCGGACAGCGCGGCCCTGGACAATGTCATGGAGGTGCTGGTCCACGCCGGTCGCCCCGCGCCGATGGCCAAGGCCCTGCTGATCCCCGAGGCCTGGGCCAAGGACGACGTGGTCATGCCTGCCGAACACCGGGCCTTCTACGCCTATTGCAACGCGGTGATGGAGCCGTGGGACGGCCCGGCCGCCATCTGCGCCGCCGACGGCCGATGGATCGTGGCGGGCAAGGACCGCAACGGCCTGCGTCCCCTGCGCGCCGTCGAGACGGTCGATGGTCTGCTGATGGCGGGCTCCGAAGCCGGCCTGGTGCCGATCCCCGAAAGCCGGGTGAAGCGCCGCCTGCACATCGGCCCCGGCAAGCTGATCGCGGTCGATCTGAAGCACGGCCGCGTCTATGACGAGCATGAGGCCATCGACGCCCTGTCCGCCGCCCACCCCTATACCGAGTGGCTGGACAATATGGTCGATCTGGAGCCGATCATCGGCCCCGGACCCGAGCCGCGCTCGGCCTCGGGCGAGGCCCTGACCCGCCGCCAGATCGCCGCCGGATACAGCCGCGAGGATCTGGACCTGCTGCTGGACGCTCTGGTGCGCGACGGCAAGGAGGCGGTCGGCTCCATGGGCGACGACGCCCCGCCCGCTGTGCTCTCGGCCCTGCCGCGTCCGCTATCGCATTATTTCCGCCAGAACTTCAGCCAGGTCACCAATCCGCCGATCGACCCCCTGCGTGAAGCGGGGGCCATGAGCCTGAAGACCCGGTTCAAGAACCTGGGCAACATCCTGGCCGAGGAAGAAGCCCAGACCGACGTCTTCGTGCTGGACAGCCCGGTCCTGACCAACGGCATGTACGAGCGGATGGTCGAGACGGTCGGCGCCGGCTCCACCGTGGTCATCGACTGCAGCTATGACGTTCCCTCGGACGAGGCCCGTCCGGGCCCCGGCCTGCGCGCCGCGCTGGACCGCATCATGGACGAGGCCGAGGCCGCCGCCCGCGACGGCGCGGCCCTGATCGTTCTGACAGACCAGGCCGGCTCGGCGGATCGTCTGGCTGCGCCGATGATCCTGGCCACCGCCGGGGTCCACGGCCGCCTGACCAAGGCGGGCCTGCGCTCCTACTGCTCCATCGTGGTGCGCACCGCCGAGACGCTGGACCCGCACGGATTCGCGGTCCTGGTCGGGGTCGGCGCCACCACCGTCAACGCCTGGCTGGCCCAGGACCTGTTCCAGGAGCGTCTGGACCGGGGCCTGTATCCCGGCCTGACGCTGCGCGACGCCTGCCTGAACTACAAGGCCGGCATCGAGGCGGGCCTGCTGAAGACCTTGGCCCGCAAGGGGATCAGCGTCATCTCCGCCTATCGCGGCGGCTGCGAGTTCGAGGTGCTGGGCCTTTCGCGCGCCCTGACCGCCGAGTTCTTCCCCGGCGCCCCGTCGCGCATCTCCGGCATCGGCCTGGCCGGTCTGGAGCAGGCGGCGATGAAGCGGCACCGCATCGCCTGGGGCGAGGCTGTCCCCTCCCCGGCCATCGGCGGCTTCTTCAAGATCCGTTCGGGCGGCGAGGCCCACGCCCACGAGGCCAGGACGATCCACCTGCTGCAGGACGCCTGCAACCGCGGCGACTACCGCCGCTTCAAGCAGTTCTCCGAGGTCGTCCGCGCCCAGGCCGACCTGTCCCTGCGCGACCTGCTGGACTTCCGCGAAGGCACGCCCATTCCGCTGGACCAGGTCGAGAGTGTGTCGGACATCCGTCGTCGCTTCCTGACCCAGGCCATGTCGCTGGGCGCCTTGGGGCCAGAGGCGCACGAGACGCTGAACATCGCCATGAACCGCATCGGCGCCCGCTCGGTCTCCGGCGAAGGCGGCGAGGATCCGGAACGCTATCACCCGCGTCCGAACGGCGACGACGCCAACTCGGCGGTGAAACAGGTGGCCTCGGGCCGGTTCGGCGTCACAGCCGAATATCTGAACCAGTGCCGCGAGATCGAGATCAAGGTCGCGCAGGGCGCCAAGCCCGGCGAGGGCGGGCAACTGCCCGGCTTCAAGGTCACCGAATTCATCGCCCGGATGCGCCACGCCGTGCCCGGAACGACCCTGATTTCGCCGCCCCCGCACCACGACATCTATTCGATCGAGGATCTGGCCCAGCTCATCTACGACCTGAAGGCCATCAACCCCGATGCGCGGGTGACGGTGAAACTGGTGTCCGCCTCGGGCATCGGCGCCATCGCCTCGGGCGTGGCCAAGGCCAATGCCGACGCCATCCTGATCGCCGGCCACAACGGCGGCACCGGCGCCTCGCCCCAGACCTCGATCAAGCACGCCGGCCTGCCGTGGGAGATCGGCCTGGCCGAGGCCCACCAGGTGCTGACGCTGAACAATCTGCGCGGCTCGGTCACGCTGAGGACCGACGGCGGGGTCCGCACCGGCCGCGACGTGGTCATCGCCGCCATGCTGGGCGCCGAGGAATACGGCGTCGGCACCGCCGCCCTGATCGCCATGGGCTGTCTGATGGTGCGCCAGTGCCATTCCAACACCTGCCCTGTCGGCGTCTGCTCCCAGGATGAGCGGCTGCGCGAGAAGTTCACCGGCACGCCTGACAAGGTGGTGAACCTGTTCACCTTCATCGCCGAGGAGACGCGAGAAATCCTGGCCTCCATCGGCGCGCGCACGATGGACGAGATCATCGGCCGCACCGACCTGCTGCGTCAGGTCCGTCGCGGCGGCTCGCACTTGGACGACCTGGACCTGAACCCCCTGCTGGTTCAGGTGGACGAGGGCGCGGCCGGCAAGTGGGCCGACAAGACGATCCGCAAGCCCATCGCCGACAGCCTGGACGCCGCCGTGCTGAAGGACGCCGTCCGCTTCCTGGATCGTGGCCAGACGCTGGAGCTGTCCTATCCGCTGAACAACACCCAGCGCACGGTCGGCGCGGCCCTGTCCTCGGCCATCGTGCGCCGCTTCGGCGCGCAAGGGCCCGCCGGCCGGCTGAAGCTGCGGCTGGAAGGCATCGCGGGCCAGAGCTTCGGCGCCTTTGCGGCCAAGGGTCTGGAACTGCACCTGACGGGCGAGGCCAACGACTATGTCGGCAAGGGGCTGTCGGGCGCCGAAATCTCGATCCGCACGCCGGAATGGCGCGAGGATCAGCTGATCTGCGGCAACACCACACTGTATGGCGCGACCTCGGGCCGTCTGTTCGTCGCCGGCGCGGCGGGCGAGCGGTTTGCGGTCAGAAACTCCGGCGCCGAGGCCGTGGTCGAGGGTCTGGGCGCGCACGGCTGCGAATATATGACCGGCGGACGCGTGGTCGTCCTGGGTTCGGTCGGCTGGAACCTGGCGGCGGGCATGAGCGGCGGTGAGCTGTTCGTGCTGGACCAGCCGGGCCATGCTGAGCGCGCCCTGAACGGCGACCTGGCGGGCGTGACCGACATGGACGCACAGGCGGCCGATCGACTGAAGGGCCTGATCGAGGCCCATCTGGCCGCGACGGCCTCGCCCCTGGCGCGGCGTCTGCTGGCGGATTGGGACAACAGCTTGAACCGCTTCGTCCGCATCGTGCCCCTGACCGACATCGTCGCCCGCACGGAACGCCTGAAGACCTCTGCCTGACACCGAACCGCCTGCCCCAGAAAGCCGCCATGACCCGATCCGCCGCCCTCGCCGTCACGCTCGTCGCCGGGGCGGCGGCCTTCGCCTCACCGGCCCTGGCGGCCCCGGCCCTGCTGGCGCATCAGGCGCCGCTGGTCATCGACACGGCGGCGACAGCCTGGATCCTGACCTCGACGGCCCTGGTGCTGCTGATGACCCTGCCGGGCCTGGCCCTGTTCTACGGCGGCATGGTCAGGAAGAAGAACATCATCAGCGTGGTGGCCCAGTCGGCGGCCGCCTTCGCCATCGTCTCGGTCCTGTGGTTCCTGGTCGGCTACAGCCTGTCGTTCGGCAAGGGGGCTGCGGTGATCAACGGCTTCATCGGCGGGCTGCAGGCGGCCTTTTTAAACGGTGTGACCGCCCAGACGGCCCACAGCCTGCTGCCCGGCCTGCCCGAACTGCTGTTCGTCGCCTTCCAGATGACCTTCGCCATCATCACCCCGGCCCTGATCGCCGGCGCCTTCGCCGAGCGGATGAAGTTCTCGGCCAGCCTGCTGTTCTTTGGCCTGTGGCACCTGATCGTCTATGCGCCGATCTGTCATCAGGTCTGGGGCGGCGGCTATCTTGGCGGTCTGGGCGTGCTCGACTTTGCGGGCGGGGCGGTCGTCCACGTCAACGCCGGGATCGCCGGTCTGGTCTGCGCCCTGGTGCTGGGGCCGCGTCACGGCTTCGGGCGCGACAACATGGCCCCCGCCAACCTGGTCTATAGCGCCATCGGCACCGGCCTGCTGCTGGTCGGCTGGCTGGGGTTCAACGCCGGGTCAGCGGGCGCGGCGGACGCGCTGGCCGCCACCGCCGCGTTCAATACGATCCTGGCCGCCGGCAGCGCCGCTTTGGGCTGGATGACCATCGAATGGTTCGACCGCAAGCGCCCGACCCTGCTGGGCCTGCTGTCGGGCGTCGTCGGCGGTCTGGTCGCCATCACCCCCGCCGCCGGCTTCGTCGATCCCAAGGGGGCCTTCTTCATCGGCCTGATCGGCGGCCCGGCCTGCTATGCGGGTGCGGTCTGGCTGAAGCACGCGCTGAAATACGATGACAGCCTGGACGCCTTCGGGGTTCACGGTGTGGGCGGCATCGTCGGCGCCCTGCTGACCGGCGTCTTCGCCACCACGACCGTCAACGCCCTGTCGGAGGGGGCGACCGTGTGGAAACAGGCCGTCGGACTGGTTGGCGTCATCGCATGGAGCGCGGTGGGCACCTTCGTCGTCCTGATGATCTGCAAGTTTACCACGGGCCTGCGCGTCACCAAGGACGAAGAGGTCGAGGGGCTGGACTATACCCAGCACGGCGAGGCCATCCACTGACCCCACAGGCGCTGCCGGTTGATCCCGCCCTCGCCAGCCCCCATCTTCATCTGTGACGGACGGTCTTGCCGATTGCGGGAGACCGACCGCTCGGTCGCTGACGCAAGGACCCCAGATGACGACGACGCGCACCCTCCTGTTCGACAGCCCCTTTCTGCTGGGCTTCGACCACACCCGCGCCCTGATCGACCGCGCCGCCAAGGCCGCGGCCGAAAGCTATCCGCCCTACAATGTCGAGCAGATCGGCGATGCGGGCGTCCGTATCAGCCTGGCGGTCGCCGGGTTCGCGCCCGACGAGTTGGCCATCACCCTGGACGGCCGCCAGCTGACCATCGCCGGCAAGCGCGACGATGCTGGCAGGGGCGAACAGGCCTTCCTGCATCGCGGCATCGCGGCGCGCGGCTTCGTGCGCAACTTCGTCCTGGCCGACGGGCTGGAGGTCGAGGGCGCCCGGCTGGAGCACGGCCTGCTCCATGTCGATCTGATCCGGCCCGAGGCCGAGCGTCAGGTGCGACGTATTCCAATCACGGCCGGCTGAAAACCACAGCCATTCGAACCGCCCGGCGATCCGGGCGTTGTCAAATATGAAGGAGGCGGTCCTAATGACGCCGATGACGATGACCAAGGAAGACTTTGCCGGACTGGGCGCCCCCGACCTCGTGTATGTGCGCGAGATCAAGGCCTCGGACCTGCTTGAAGAGGCGGTCGAGATCAAGGACGTGGATCTGAACCCCGGCCAAATGCTCTATGCCGTCCATAGCGCCGACGGCGAGCGTCTGGCGGTCATGATCGACCGCGACACCGCCTTCGCCGCCGCCGTGGCGCATGAGCTGGAGCCGGTTTCCGTTCACTGATCTGATGGATGGCGGCGCGCAGGCGCCGCCGTTCAGGCCGCCGTCGCGGCCGTGGCGTCCTTGACGAACAGGGCGCGGATCGCATCGGTCGTGCGCGCCTGTCTCAGCTGCTCTCGCAGTTCGGGCGACCGCAGCGCGCGCGACACCGCCGCCAATGCGCGCAGATGCTCGGCGCCCGCCTTGGGCGGCGCGAACAGGCCGACGATCAAATCCACCGGCCGGTCGTCCACCGCGTCATAGGCCACAGGCGTATCCAGCCGCACGAACACCGCCGTCACCTTCTCGACCTCGGTGAGACGCGCGTGCGGCACCGCGACCCCGGATCCGAGCCCGGTCGATCCCAGCGTCTCGCGTTCCATCAAGGCGTCGAAGATGCGGGCTTCGTCGAGGCCCAGCGCATGCGAAGCCGCCTCGGCCAGGGCATGAAGCGCCTGTCGCTTGGACGACGCGCCGCTGCGCAGCACCACGCCCTTGGGCGCGAGCAGATCACCGATGTCCATTACACAACCTCGATACACGCAGCAGACAACGGCGCGGCCGCCCGTTTAGAGACAACCGCGCCGAAGTCAAACTGAGGCTTAGTTCACCGAACCGTTGGACTTGGCCGTCCGCTCGGGATCGATCCATCCCACATTGCCATCCGGGCGACGATAGACGACGGCCAGACCGCCGTGGGCCGCATTGCGGAACAGCACGACCGGATAGCCCGTCATGTCCAGTTCCAGCACGGCACGTCCGACCGTGATGGTGCGGATTTCGTGCTCGGTTTCGGCGATGACCATGCCGACCGGCGGCGGGCCGTCGTTCTCGCCGGTGTCGCCGAAGACATCGTCCTCCACGCTGTCGGGATCACGCAGCACGATGCTGCGTGCGACTTCGCGGGCGGCGTTTTCGGTCTTCTCGGGCGACAGGCCCTTGGGTCCGATGTGGTGGTCCTTGAGCCGGCGCTTGTAGCGGCGAACCCGCTTTTCCAGCCGATCCAGCGCCTCGGTGAAGGCCGAGTGGGCGTCGCCGCCCATGCCGGTCGTCACCAGGGTCTGGCCCGACGCGAGGCGGACCCAACAGTCCACCTTGAAGTTGTGGCCGTCCTTGGACACCACGACCTCGGCGTCTTCACCGCCTCGGGCGAAGTATTTTCCGACCCCGTCTTCGAGTTCCTGGGAGATGCGCGAGCCTAACGCTTCGCCGACATCCACTTGCTTGCCGCTGACTTGGACTTGCATGCCGATAGAACGCGCCCGACCCGATTTGGTGTCAATCCAGATCACCGATTTGTGGTCACGCTTGGCTGTGGATTTCAGCCCGTTTTCATCATCCGGCGACGTTCGACCGAGGACGGAATCCTCAGGGCTTCCCGGTACTTGGCCACGGTGCGGCGGGCGATGTCGATGCCCGTTTCCTTCAGGATTTCCACGATCCGGTCGTCGGACAAAACGTCGCCCTCCAGCCCCTCGCCGTCGATCATGGATTTGATCTTGTGACGGACGGCCTCGGCCGAATGGGTCGATGCGCCGTCCACCGATTGAATGGCGGCGGTGAAGAAGAACTTCAGCTCGAACACGCCCCGCGGCGTGGCGATATATTTGTTCGAGGTGACGCGGCTGACCGTGGACTCATGCATGCCGATGGCGTCGGCGACGGTCTTCAGATTGAGCGGCCTCAGAAACTCGACGCCGAAGGCCAGGAAGGCGTCCTGCTGGCGCACGATCTCGGATGAGACCTTCAGAATGGTTTTGGCCCGCTGATCCAGCGACTTGACCAGCCAGTTGGCCTGGGCGGCGCAGTCGGCGACGAAGGTCTTTTCGGTATCCGAGCGCGCGCCGGCCTGGACCAGGCCGTGATAGCGTTTGTCGACCAACAGGCGCGGCAGGGTGTCGGCGTTTAGCTCGACCCGCCAGCCGCCGGCGGGGTCTGGCCGCACATGCACATCGGGCACGACCGTCTGCGCCGGCTCGCCGCCGAAGCCTGCGCCCGGACGCGGCGTCAGCGCCCGCAGTTCGGCGATCATGTCGGTCAGATCCTCGCCATCGACCTCGCAGACGCGGCGCAGGCCGGCCAGGTCGCGCTTGGCCAGCAGGTCCAGATTGTCCAGCAGGGCCGACATCGCCGGATCGAACCGATTGCGCTCGATCAGTTGCAGCTTCAGGCATTCCGGCACCGACCGCGCCATGATCCCGGTCGGCTCGAAGCCGTGACAGACGCCCAGCACCGCCTCGATCCGCGCCAGCGGCACGCCCAGCCGGTCGGCGAACTCGGTCAGTTCTCCGCGCAGATAGCCGCCCTCGTCGGTCGCATCGATCAGGGTCAGGGCGATGCCGTGGTCGGCCGGCGACAGGCCCGCGCTCGACGCCTGGGCCTGAAGATGTTCCCAGAGGGTCAGCTCGTGCGCGTCGGGCCGCTCGCCCTCGCCCTCGAACATCTGGCCGCCCTTGCCGGCGCTGGACCAGTCCGACAGCCCCGGCTGGGCTTCGTCAGTCATCCGGTCGCTGGTCCGCTCGCCCGGCGCGGCGTCGCCATAGACATCGTCCGAACCCGCATCCATGCCGGACACAGCCTCATGGCCGACCCCGTCGCCGAACGACATTTCACCGTCCACCGTCGCCTCGACGCGCTCGACCGGCTCGGGCGCGTCGCCCTCCGGCTCCTCGCGTTGCAGCAGCGGATTGCGTTCCAGCTCGGCCTCGACGAAGTCCTCCAGCTCGAGGTTCGACAGTTGCAGCAGCTTGATCGCCTGCTGCAGCTGGGGCGTGATGACCAGCCCCTGCCCCTGCCTGACCTCTAACCTTTGCCCGATCACGTTCGAAATCTTCCCGCCCGGCCGCCGAGTGGCCCGGAACTTGCTGGGACAGAATGTCGTCGAACCGGTTAACGCGAGACGAACGCGCTTTTTGTCTCCTCCCCATTTCATGGGGAGGAGGCGCGGCGCTTCCTTCAAGCGCCGTGACGGATGGGGTCGTCACCGCATCGCTAGCGCTCGTGGGGCTCAAAAGAACCCCTCCACCACGCTGCGCGCGGTCCCCCTCCCCACAAGTGGGGAGGAGACGAGGCGGATCAGATGTAGTTTTCGCCCAGATACACCCGGCGCACTTCGGCGTCGTGGATCGCCTCGTCGGACGTGCCTTCGAACAGCACCGCGCCGTTCGAAATGATCGACACCCGGTCGGTGATGTCCAGGGTCTCGCGCACATTGTGGTCGGTGATCAGCACGCCGATGCCCTGGCTGGCCAGATAGCGGATCACGGTGCGGATGTCGGCGATGGCCAGGGGGTCGATGCCGGCGAAGGGTTCGTCCAGCAGCATGAAGGACGGCCGTCCGGCCAGCGCCCGCGCGATCTCCACCCGCCGACGCTCGCCGCCCGACAGCGCCGTGGCCCGCGCATGGCGCAGATGGTCGATATGCAGCTCGTTCAGCAGCCGGTCGGTTTCGGCGCGGATCTGGTCGCGCGGATAGTTCAGCTCGACCACCGCCTTGACGTTCTGCTCGACCGTCATGCCGCGAAAGATCGAGGCTTCCTGCGCCAGATAACCCAGGCCCATGCGGCTGCGCTGATACATCGGCTGGCCGGTGATGTTCTCGCCGTCCAGCCAGATCGCGCCCGAATCCGGCGGGATCAGGCCGGTGATCATGTAGAAGCAGGTTGTCTTGCCCGCGCCGTTCGGGCCAAGCAGGCCCGCGACCTCGCCGCGCTGGACCGTCAGGGACACGTCGCGCACCACCTGACGCTGGCCGAACGACCGGGCTAGGTTCATCACCCGCAGGCCCTTTTCCGCAGGCGCGGGCGCCACGGCGGCCGGTTGGGGCCGCTCGTCCAGGTTCAGGGCTGACAGTTCCTTGCGCGCCAAATGCTCAGGTCCGTGACGGCCAGACGGCCTCAGTTCGAGTTGGGATAGAAGACGCCCTGCACGCGGCTTCCGGCGGCGCCGCGCGGCGCGCCGTCCATGCGGGCGGTCTCGGTGTTGATGTTGTAGACCAGGCGCGAGCCGGTCAGGACGTTCTTGCCCTGGGTCAGGATGACGTTGCCCGTCACCACGATCTCGCCGTTGCCGAGATTATAGACGGCGCGGTCGCCGCGCATCGACTGGTCGGGCGTCACGAAATAGACCGTGCCGCTGGCCTCGGCGCGTTGCAGATCGCCGCCCTCGCCGCTGACCAGGGTCAGGGTGTCGGCGCGAAAGCGGTTGCCGCCCTGCGTCGCCTCGGCCCGGCCGCGCAGGATGATGCGGTTGGGCGCATATTCGACCGAGTCCGCGCCATAGGCGACGGGCTGATTGGTCGCCTGAGCCTGGGCATCGACCAGGGCCGGCATGCCCACGACGGCCGCCGCCGCGACGACAGCCAGCGCCTTCGAAATCTTCGTCACGATCATCCGCCTGACCCCTTGGGCGTCAGAACGCCCTTCACCTTGTTGTCGCCTGCGCCGTCGAACACGACGCGCTGTCCCTGATCGTAGATCGCATAGGACGATGCGTTGATGGTTCCAATAGGGCCGGAACCCTGAACGCCCTTTGAACCGGTGACGTTTCCGGTCGAGGTGTCGACCACCGCCTCGGGCGTGGTCAGGACGAAGCCCGTGCCCCCGTCCGAAATGCGCACGTTCGGACCGATCGTCACCGTCTTGGCCTGCTCGTCGTAGATGCCGCCGTCGGCGGTCAGTTCCGTGACCTTGCGCCCGCCCAGGTTCAGCTTCAGCGCCGGGCCGATCAGTTTGAACTTGCCGGTATTGGGATCGCGCACGGCGCCCTGGGCGCCGACGGTGAAGGCGCGGCCTTGCGCGTCCTGACCGTGGAACAGGGGGGAGTCCAGGCGAACTTCCTGGCTCTGGCTGGCCTTGCGCTCAACGCCCGACATGATGGTGCGGAACACTGT